>CAZGYS010000224.1:0-9446 GCA_964530305.1 uncultured Leptospiraceae bacterium | reverse complement strand
GACCGGCAAGGGTCCCATTTCCTTACGGCGAACCTTGGCGGCCGGGCCGAAGGTCAGGATGTCCAGGGACTTTTTGTGAGGTTCCGCGCGATACACGTGTTGTTTGGGTTTTGATTTCGCCATTGCTAACTCCTTATGCTTGCACGGCGTGCTTGCGTTTTTGAGCTTGCTTGCGCTTTTTCGATTGAAAGACGCGGGATTCCTTGCGCGCCATGTGCTCGGCGCGCTTCCAGACCGCTTCGCGAAACTCGTCCTCGTGGGACGGCGGACCGGGTCGTTTTCCCCGCGCCAGAACATATTCGCGTGCCTGGCGAGCCAGGGTGACGCGCCTGTGAAAGTCGCGAAAAATCTGCACTTCGCCGGCCGGTTGGCGCCCCGTGTAAAAGCCGATGTCCGTATAGTCCATGCCGCCGTAGCGAAAGTCCAACGCGTCGATGGAACATGCGGCACGGCGAAGAATCGCCCCGGGGGCCGCATAACGTATGAATCCGGCGACTCGTTCGCAAGTTTCGCTTCGCCAAATAATGTCGTTATACCGAGGGCCCATTTCCCAAAAGTCGTCGCCGTTTTCGCGGATCAAATCAAGCCCCTGACTGAACAATCGCACGGTGCCGTCGGGGGGCCGCTTACGCGAACGTGCGATGACTTGCTTGAGCTGTTCCAGTTCCTTGCGATGGGGGCGACCGAGGTCCGAATTACACAGAATGATCGGCGCGGGACGCTCCGCTTCAAAGGGATTGGAAACCAGGAAAGGGCGGTCGATTAGAAAAACCGTGCCCGGCTTCTTTTGATAAGACAGTGCCCAGAGCATTCGCGCGAGAAAACGGGAGCCTCGACGGCCTGTCAGTATGTGCCAGGTGTCGTGGAAGTAATTGTTACTGAAAGCAACGGGGGTACCGGGGCGCGGCGTAAGGACGCGCAGGGTCCGGGGACCGATTTTGTACAGCCGCAGATGCAGCTTCATTCGATCCTTTACGCGGGTATTCTTTTTGTGCGCCGGTTTCATGGCTCAATGTTTCAAGGTGTCTTGTATTCGTGTTCATATTGATTTTATGATATGTACGCGATTCAGCCAATAAGACGAGAAAAAGCGGGCGAACCAGACGTCCGCCCGCGAAAAGCGCGAATTTTTTTCAACGGTGGGCCGCGGAGGCGGCGGGTAGGATTTCGTTCAGGCGCTTATCCTTGAAGAATCGAACTTCCTGAAAATGATACGTGTGCACCGGATCGGGATCCTTCGCGTTAAAGCGGGCCGACAGTTTCACCGGGATCGTCAAGCCCTGGACGGTCTTGTATTCGTCCACGTAGTAAACGCCGGTAATAAAAGACGCCGACTTGCGCACGGTAAATTTCATCTGGCTGATGCGATTCGTATCCGCGTCGATCCAGATGATCCACTGGTCCAGGTCCTTTTGCGGCTTAAAGGTCTTCCAGGAAAGAAAGACGCGATGGTGGGGCCGCTTTTCGAAAGATACTTGATCCAGGTAGAGCACTTGATCGGCACTGTTTAGATAGAACGGAAAACCGAGATAGAACTCCACGTTTTCCACGAACAATTGCTTACCCATGTCGAATTTGTAAACCGGAGAGCCGGCGGCGTTCTTTTGAAGCCAGAAGCGACCGTCGCGCACGCCCCAGACATGGCCTTTTTGCGGACCTTCCAGGTATTCCATGCGCGAATTACCCATGGCGTTTACCAGGGCGTCCAGTTTAGTGAGCTGGTTGTGTTTTTCATATTCCATGAATAGCCAGCGCGCGGGCGCCGGGGCTTTGGACCAGTCGTCGCGAAACTTAACCTGGACGGATCCGAAGCTTTTGTATCGCTCAAGGCCGCCCGCGGCATCATATACCTTGTTCAGCAGGGCCAGGCCCTTCGCGCGGTCGGCCGGGTTGATTTCGCCGTTCTTGATTGAATCCACGCGAATATCCGCCGTGCCGCAGGCCGTAGTTAGCGTCATTGACGCGACGAGCGCGAAATACATGGAAATTTTGCTATTGATTTTCATTTGAGACTTCTCCTCGAAGATTGTTATCCTTCAGGGTAAAGCCTCGAGTTGCTTTAGAGTCAAGAGCCGATTTCGCGGGGGATGTCTCCGGCGCGCGATTTTACGGGCCATTGAATTTCCGCCGTCATTTCGCCTTCGCGTCCGGGCCGGGGCGGCGTCAGAAAGATTTCCCGCGAAGGCCCGGCAATGTCGTAACCGTTTTCGTCAATCCATCGCGCCAGCGAAGCGTAGAGATCATATCCGTTTTCCGGATTGCCCCGACGAACCATCACCGCGGCTTTGTCCACCGCCGGCAACATGCGAAAGCGCGCCGTTTCGCCGCCTGGCAGATCAATTTCCCGGCCGCCGTATTTCTCCATGATGTAGCCGATTTCCACGTCGACGTTGACTTCGTCGAAACTTTCGTCGTGCATCACGGCCGTCAGGTAGGTCGCGCCGGCTACTTTTTCCGGTAGTAAGGTTCTGATGGATTCCATCAGGGAAAAACCGTGGCACGACTCGGCCAGCACCTTGCGCACGGAAAGAATGGGCACGGCCGGCAGCGATTTGACGACGACCGCTTGCGCGGGTTGCCCGGCTTCGAGGCCGCGCCGGCGCGACTCCACGGACTGCAGGCGTTGAATGTCCTCCTGAATGGACTGTTCCAGTTGAGCTTTCTTCAAGTTCAGCATGCCGCGGATTTCCTCCGGCGTCACTTCACGGGCGGTCATCTTACGAATTTGTTCCAGGCCCAGGCCGAGATCCTTGAGTGCCAGGATGCGATACAGGTCCGCCAGTTGCTCGATCCTATAATAGCGATACCCGTTCTCCTCATCCGTATAGGCGGGGCTGAACAGTTTGACCTCGTCGTAGTAGCGCAGGCGAGATATGGGCGTGCGCGAGATGCGGGAGAATTCTCCGATTTTGAACATGGCGATTTCCGAGCCGACCAGCGTCGAGCGTGGTACCAACATAAAGTCTCAAGTAACTTGAGAGTCAAGCACCGAAGTTGATTTTCGCCCGGAGGCGATGGTCCGGACGGATTGAACTTCGAATGACCGGGCGAGCTCCCCGCGGGTACCGTGGCGACGGAGCAGGCAATCATGAGTAACGACAAAATGTATCATCTCGGCATCATCGGCGCCACCGGATTTACGGGGCGACAGGTGGTAAAATACCTGGAAAAAATCGCGCCGGGCGAGAGCGCCGCCTGGGTCCTGGGTGGACGCAATCCGACCCGGCTCGAGGATCTGCGGGCGAAATTCGCGCCTTCGGCCGGTACCATGCGAGTGGACGTCGGCATTCCGGAAACCGTGCGTTCCTTCGCGGAGAATTGTCGCGTGGTTTTGAACCTGGCCGGTCCCTACGCCGAAACGGGGGAGACGGTCATGGGCGCGTGCGTGGAAGCCGGAACCCATTACCTGGATCTCACGGGAGAGATTTTCTGGGTCCGCGAAATGATCGCGAAGCTGGGCAAGCAGGCCCTGGAAAAGCAAGTCAAGCTGATTCCCGTCTGCGGTTACGAAGCCTTGCCCTTCGATCTGGGCGTGTTCGGCCTGGCGCGTAAATTGGATGAAATCGCCTCGGGCGAAAAACTGAGCAAGGTCCTGTGCGAAGCTGAATTCATTATTCACGATCCCCGCATTCTGCTGGGTTTCGCGTTGAGCGGCGGTACTACCGGCACGTTCAAGGTCTATTTAAAGAAAGGCGATTTTCAGGATGCCCTTGATCCGGCTTGCCTGCTGGACGATCTTGGCGGCGGCGATGCCGTGCGCGCCGGCAACGGCCTGGACTTTTTTAACTTACCCAGTTCGGAGTCGGGCACGGCGCTGGCGCCCATGTTTCCCGCGCCTTTTATTAATCCTCAGATTATTCATCGAACCAACGCAAGCCTCAAAGCCGCGGGCGGGCCGGCTTACGCCCATGGCTTTACGTATCGCGAAGGCATGAATTTCGAGCGTACGGTGGGCCTGTCCCCGGTAGCCACGGGTCTCGCGAAAGCGGTGGGGCTCTCGTTTCAGGCGGGCACCCTGCTGGCCGGAGACGGCATGGTCGGCGTACGCGAAGTCTTGAAGAAGGCCCTGGATCTCGTGGGGCCCGGAACGGGTGAGGGACCTCCCGAGGACCTGCTCGATAAAATGGACTATCGCCTTAACTTAATGGGCGAAGGTGAAAAGGGCACGAAGGTGCGGGGCGAGATCTACGGCAAGGGGCATCCCGGGTACCTTTCCACGGCGCATCTCTGCGCGGAAGCGGGCCTGGCGCTGGCCCTGGATGACGAACTGGGGCCGGGCTTCGGCGTCACCACTCCGGCGGCCGGTCTGGGATTCAGCGCGCGCCTTCAGGAGCGCATGGAACGCGCCGGTCTGACCTTTAAGCTGGGCTGAATGGGACCCTGCGGAATATCCCGGGCATGTGGGCCCGGGATATTTTTTTAAAAAAATGCCGGCCGTTATGCATTGATTGTTGCATAATGACCGTATGGCACGGCCGGTGGAATACGACAGGGATATGGTCCTGCGGAATGCCACGCGCGTGTTCTGGCTGAAGGGGTACCAGTCCGCTTCCATGGCCGACCTGCTGGATGCTACGGGTCTGACCAGTCGCAGTCTGTATAATATTTTTGGGTCCAAGAATGGTTTGTTCAAGGCCGCGCTTGAAACCTATTATCAGGGCGGCTTCGGTCCGGCTCTGGCTAAATTGGAGGCGGGCCAGGGACGTGAGGCCGTTCAGGAGTATGTGCGGAGCATGACCAATGGAGGCGAACCTTTAAACGGTTGTCTGTTCGTAAACACGCTGGCGGACAAGACCGCGGTTGAGGAAGACGCTTTCGAAATAGTGAGCGGTTTCTTCAATCGCCTGGAGCAGGTCTTGAAGGAGCGGCTCACGTATGCTCGGAAGCACCAGGCTTTCAAGGGTGATCCGGGTGTGACCGCCGCTCGGCTGGTGGTTTTCCTGCAGGGGCTGGGAGTGTACTCGAAGATGAATCCGGGTTCCGGGGATCACGGGCGTCTGGCGCTTGAATTTCTGGAGTTGATCGGAGTGTGATTTTTTTACCGATTATGCAATGGTTGTTGCATAACGAGTGATGGGGCGGTCCGTATTTCGGTCGCCGGATAACTAAAAGGAGATAAGTAAATGGGACAAATTAAAAGTATATTGATAACGGGAGCGAACGCGGGATTGGGAAAGGAGAGCGCGCGTCAGATTGCCCTGCGCGAAGACGCGGAAAAAATCTATCTGGCCTGTCGCAATGAAGCGAAAGCGCTGGCGGCCAAACAAGAACTGGAAGAGGCGACGGGAAAAAACATTTTCGAGATCATCCTCATGGACGTATCCAACCTGCAATCCGTCCGCGAAGCCGTCGCCGCATTGGACGAGCCGGTCGGCGGACTTATCATGAACGCCGGCGGAGCGGGCGGTCCGAACTTCGATGAAATTACCGAGGACGGCGTCATGCAAACGGTTGCCGTAAACTTGCTGGGGCACGTGGTCCTGCTGGAGGAACTGCTCAAGGCCGGCAAACTGACCGGCGCCGCCTTGTATGCCGGCTCGGAAGCCGTTCGCGGCGTGCCCGAAATGGGCATCAAGCAAATCCCGCTCAAGGAATCATCCACGGCGGAGTTCGCTTCCGTAATGGACGGTACTTTCTTCGGCGAAAACAAAGACCCCATAGTTCCCTACGGCCCGATCAAATACATGGCCGCGCTGTGGATGTCCTCCATGGCCCGCAAGCATGCCGGCATTCGTTTCATTACCATGAGTCCGGGGGCTACGACCGGTACGGAAGCGCTCAATAAGGTTCCCTTCCTGAAGAAGGTCATGTTCTCGACCATGTTTCGCGTCATGTTGATGCTGGGCAAGGTGCATCGCCTGGAGGTCGGCGCGAAGCGATACGTGGACGGTCTATACGACGAAGCTTACAAGAGCGGCGTGTTCTACGCCAGTAAGAAGGGCGTGACCGGACCGGTAATCGATCAAGGCGAGCTCTTCGCGGACCTCCACGACGAGAGGATTCAGGACAACGCCCATGAGGCGATTCGCGGTTTCATCAAGGCGAAGACGGTCGCGGCGTAACGGCTGAATCGCGCGTCGGCCTGATTGGCCGCGGTATGCGAATTATCGCGGCAATTTATATCCCGCTCGCGCCAGGGCGCGGCAAAGGTCGGGGTAGGTATTGCGAAACACCGAATCGCATATGGGAATATTCTTCTTGTAGTATTCGGTTTTGTAAACCGTGCGATTTTCCGTCCGATACGAACTCGGGAGCCGTGAGTTGGGATTGTAGATCCTTTCCTTCACGGTTTTCGAAGTCGTTCGGGATTCGGTACGCGGCACCAGCAATATCGCGGGCGGGCGGACGCCTTTGCGCAGTAGATACCTTATCATGCCGTATTCTTTCTTGAGCGAATACCAGGCCATGAGGGGTATGCCGTCGGCATCGCGCGCTTTCAAGGAAGCGCCGGATCGCGCCAGCAGGTCCGGCAGCGTGCCTTTATCGTCCGAGTTTACGGCATAAAAGAGCGGCGTGCGTTTTTTGGGAGCTTGCGTGGAGTTCGCGTCGGCGCCGGCCTTCAATAAGAACTTCGCGATTTTCGCCTTGTCCGGAAGTTTAACTTTCGCGCGCAGGGCCAGGTGCAGCAAGCTCAACGGCGCGTCGTCGTCCGAATCCTTCCAGATCGTGGAGACGGGAACGCCCAGTTTCAGGAAGTACTCCACGACTTTCGTATTGCCCCGGGCAGTCGCGCGTCCCAACGACGCGGCCATGAGCCCGGCGTCCTTTTTTAGAGCCGGTTTCGCGTCCAGCATGGCTTTGACGTGTTCCAAGCCTTGTTTACTTCCCAGAGCGCTCTGGTAGGCGTTGAAGTTGTAGGCCTTGCTTGCGCCCATGGGGTCCATGCCCTTGCGCACCAGAAAAGCCGTAACCCGGGGAGACCCTCCGTCCACGGCGATTTCCAGCAAATTGCGATCCCGAAAGTCCAGCAGTTTCACGTCCCCCGCCTTGAATTCCTTCTCGAAGGCCGCGGGATCATTCATCAGCTTTTCCAGCTTCGCCGCGCGTTCGGGACCGCCGCCGCAGGCGAAGACGAGAAAGCCGGCGATGAACACGACCACGGAGGCCGCGGATTTGAATCGGGTGCCCATGACCCATTTCTACGTAATGGAAACCGCGGGTCAACGGGCTTTCTTGCGATTTATGAAGGTTTGATCGCCGACGGCCCATAAGAGAATTAATCAATTATGCCTCTTTTGTGAACAGTTATCAGAAATAATTCGCCCTCCATCGCCCCGCCGCGCGCGTGGATGTTTGACATTTTTTAGTTTTGTCCGGACTCTTTGACCGAGGGGTTCGTGATGAGCGATAATAATCCGCAAGAATTTTCTTTTGAAATTTTAGAAGGCGAAACCACGAACGTGGACATGCGCGTCGAAGGCGAAGGGAAGGATATGCGCATCGCCCAGGTTTCCGGTGGGGGTGGCGGAGGAGGCAGTGGTGGCGGTGGAGGCGGCGGTGGTGGTGGGGATTCGTCGCCGTCGAACAATACTTTGGCCGACTTTTTTCCCGATATGGAAAAGTTCACTCTGACCGAGGATGTGTCTATTCGAGAACTGGCCCGGGATCTTTACGCCGAGGTTGCGCAGGTTTCGCTGAATCTGAAGGAGCGCGTCCTGCGTAAAGTTAACTGGCAGTTACTTTTGAACACGGCGGAGACCCACTTCAAGAAAGACGCCGAAATTTCCTTTCCACGTCTAAAATCGCCGACTCATGTCGATGCCGTACTGATGGACGGTTTCGTCGGATCGGAAGAAAAAGATAGAATGTATTTCATGATGACGACGAGGGAAAATGAATTCCTCTCCCAGCTGACGGATCGTATGGTTGCGGAATACAAATTAGATGGAGTCAACGGCGATGTACACAAGGATTTTATGTGGCAAATCGCCGTGCGCAATGGTATCTATGTGTCGGCGGACAATGTCGCGCGGGTGGATTCGGGGTGGCATATCTATATTCGTGACGAAATGCTCGCGAGGAATGGTCGTCTCTATAACCTTCGCCCATCCCAGAGCGAAGATTGGCCATGGGGACCGCAATCGCAACGAAAGTCTCGGGACGTATCATATGATCACTATCTGAAATGGGTAATTGCCCTGGAGGAGGCGTACGGCGCCGGGGACTCCCATCAGAATAAGGATATCATTTCTCGACTAAGGCGATTTTACTTCAGTCGTTACAGCGGCGCGGCCGGCAAGGCGTTCGAGCAAGTAATTCCAACTCCGGAAGACCCGCCGGCGCACAAGAATAAATTGAGTCAAGAGGCACTGGATGGCCTATTTGCCACGAATAATATTTTGACGCGGACGGGGAACATCGATCCCGGACATCTCTGGGCTTCCCTGGACTTGCGCTTGTCCGGAGTTCGCGCTCTTCCCGGAACTCGTCACTGGGCGGATCGAATGTACGCACAGGGCACCTTGACCTGGATCGGAGATCTTGCTTCCTGGTTTACGTCTTGGAACGTGCGGCGAAAAGCCTTCTTCTTTCTTGAATATCCAAAGCTCCTTGCGAAACAATCAAAGAGTCCGCCGGAGGCACTGAAACTGGATGGATTGTTTTACGCCATCGTGAACAGCAAGGTCTCGGTCGACGATCTCATCAGCGACATGGACGCCTTGATTTTCCTGGACCAGTACATAGAAACGCACGCCATCGTTACGGACGCATACGTTCGTACTTTTCACGAAATGAACAAGAAGGTTTCGGAGCTTCTGCGCGAAGGTTATGGCCCCAGTCGTGTTGCCGGCGCGAAACGCTTCCGGGACTTTGTAAAAGTGGCGATTCCCAAACTTGCCCATGAAGTCAACGGCGACCAGGTTATTTTAAAACCGGAGGCGCGGAAGGAGATCTATCTTCAAATTCGCGACACGGCGAACCTCTTTACTTCAGCAGGCTGGTGGGGGCAGGTCAAGACGACGGTCATTACCCTGGACGACCTCAAGAATCACGAAGTCTACATCAGACGCATCGCCTACCACTTCTGGCATTTTCTGGAACAGGGACTTAAAGACGGAACCCTGAACTGGCCGCCGACTCAGGCACCGTCAGAACAAGAACTGGATGCCTTCTTACCGAGGCAAGACTGAACGCGCAATCAAAAGTGAGAAAAACTTTCGCGCGCGTGTGCCGCGCGCGAGTTCGCGAAATGGTTTCGCTTATTCGAAGTGATACAGGTAAACGACTTCCGCGGTGCAGGCGGGTTTCTTTACGCCTTCCATTTCGAAAGTCAGCTTAAAGGTGCTCTTGCCCATGCCGCGCAGGTTCTTAACTTCCTTGAGCTCGGCCTTGACGCGCAGTTTAGCGCCGACTTTGACGGGCTCCACGAAGCGCAGGGTTTCGATGCCGTAGTTCACGCCCATCTTCAGGTTCTTTACATCCATGATCTGACTCAACAGATAAGG
>CAZGYS010000223.1:0-9460 GCA_964530305.1 uncultured Leptospiraceae bacterium | reverse complement strand
GCTATTCCCACTACGCGCTCTACAATCTCACGACGCTGGGTTACAGCAAGCAGACATATGATAATATCGTGAACGGTATTTTCGAGTCCATCGTGCGAGCCCATAACACCAAGCGCGCGGGCAATATCAAAATCAACGCGGGCGATTTACTCAACGCCAGCTTTAACCGTTCGGTCCAGGCCTATAACAATAACCCGGCCTCGGAGCGGGCGCGCTACGCTCACAACGCGGATAAAACCATGACCCTCTTGCGCATGCGCGCCCTGAACGGTCAGGAACTGGGCATGGTCAACTGGTTCGCCGTGCACAACACGAACATCGGTAATAAGAACCACCTGATCTCGGGAGACAACAAAGGCTATGCCTCCTATCTCTTCGAAAAATGGCGCGGCACCAACTACGGCTCGGATACGTTCATCGCCGCGTTCGCGCAGGCCAATGAAGGCGATGTATCGCCCAACCTGTGGGGCCATCCCGACACCAAGAACGACTACAATCGCAACTACACCATCGGCCAACGCCAGTACGACAAAGCTCGTTCGCTGTTCAACAGCGCTTCGCGCAACCTGGTAGGCGAAGTCGACTACCGTCACATGTACGTGAACTTCGCGTATCGCAACGTCAGCGGTTCCTTTACGTCGGGCAACGGCGGTAAGCAGACCTGTCGCGCGGCCATCGGCCTGTCCTTCGCGGCCGGTTCCACCGAGGACGGTATCGGCGTGGACTTCATTCCGGAAGGCATGACCTATGACGGCGCCAACTGGCCCAACATCACCCTGGTTCCCCGGGACCAGCGCTGCCACGACAAGAAGATTATCTTCCTGACCACCGGTGCCATGGCTCCCTATCCCTGGACCCCGGAAGTCCTGCCCGTACAGATTTTTCGCGTGGGCAGCCTGGGTATCATCGCCGTGCCCTTCGAGTGCACCACCATGTGCGGTCGTCGCATCATCGACACCGTTCGCGCGCAACTGGGTCCCAAAGGCGTGACGAATTTCGTAATCGCCGGTCTTTCCAACGCCTACGCGGGCTACCTGACCACCAAGGAGGAGTACGACAAGCAGCACTATGAAGGCGCTTCGAATCACTTCGGTCCCTGGGCTCTGGCCGCGGTTCGCCAGGAATTCAACACGCTGGCCGTCGCCATGCGCAACGGCAAAGGCAACAGCGCCGGTCCCACGCCCCGCGATTTGAAAGACAAGCAGATGACGCTCCAGACCGGCGTGGTCTTCGACGATAAACCGTTCTGGAAAAGCTTCGGCGATGTCGACAGCAACGCGAAGTCTTCCTATAATCGCGGCCAAACCGTGAGCGTAACTTTCTGGGGCGGCCACCCCAAGAACAACCTGCGCACCAACGGTACCTACCTGGAAGTGCAACGCAACAGCGGCGGATGGAAAACCGTCTATCGCGACCGCGACCCGTCCACGGAATACCACTGGAAGCGCAACGGTATCGCCAATTCGAAAGTGACCATCAAATGGCGCATCCCGAGCAACGCTCCGAAGGGAACGTATCGCATTCGTCACTATGGACACTGGAAGTCGGGCTGGAACGGCAATATTTCCAGCTACGCGGGAACTTCGCGCAATTTCACGGTTAAGTAAAAGCACGACCGGATACGCGCAGTATCACGAAAGGCCCGGGCGCAAGTCCGGGCTTTTTGCGTTTTTGCTTTCGACGATCCTGGTTGCGCCCTTCTTGTTCAGCGCCTGCCGCCCATCGCTTCCATCCAATGAAATCGTCCTGTGGGCGTGGGAAAGACCGGACGACGTTCGCGCGGCCCATGGAGCGGGTATGTCCATTGCCTACCTGGCGATTACCTTTCGCCTGGAGAATATCCTGAAGGAACTGCCCCGCCGCCGGCGCATCCTGGTCGACCCGGGCACGCCCCTGTATCCCGTCTTCCGCCTGGAGAGAAATCCGCGCGGTCTACCGCTACGAGGCGAAACCAGCCGCAAGATCCGAACTCGGATTCTGGAAATCGCGACGCGCTACCGATCGCCCCTGGTTCAGATTGACTATGACGCACGCTCGAGCGAAAGAGCGGACTATTTGATGTTTCTGCGTACCCTGCGCGATTCCCTGCCCCCGGGCACCCGTGTATCCATGACGGCCCTGGCTTCCTGGTGTTTGTTCGACCGCTGGTTGGCGGACGCGCCGGTGGACGAAATCGTCCCCATGGCCTTTCGCATGGGAGCGGACGGTCCGCGCGTACGACAAAGGCTGAATGGGGGCGGCGATTTCCTGAACCACTGTCGAGGAGCCATGGGCATCATCACGGACGAGGCGATTCGCGTGCCGCCGGGGCGAAGGGTCTATATCTTCAGCGCTCGACGCTGGAATGACGCGCGCATAAAAAAGGCCCAACAAATTCTAAGGACGCGACGTCGAAAAGATTATAGACCATGAGGGGAATGCCTGAAAAAAGTCGCCGGGTGACGCCGTCACGAATCGCACTTACAATACCGGCCTTGTTGCTGGTACTTTTTCTTCATCCGCGAGAGGCCCGCCCCTGCGGCCCGTATTTTTACCAGGCGTTTTTTGGGAATCCCCGCGTGCCCCACAAACTATCCTCGGATTTCAGCAAGGGACGCATGGGGATCATTCACGGCGATTTCAAGTATTCCCATCTCGTTGTCGCCTATCGCCATGTGGCCGGCATCGGTTTTAATCGCCGCGAACACCAGGAACTGAAACGCTTCTGGGAATACGGCGGCTTTCGCGATCGTTGGACCGACGTCACGGGTATATCCGGTTTCCGGGCCTGGGAAAAAATCCGGACGGAAACCCCGGGACTGCCGCCCTTCCCCGATCCCGGCATGATGAAGAACATGGACGGGCGCTACTACGGAGGCTACTTGAACTGCCCGCATCACGCCTTCGCCGCGGCGGCAAAGGCTCTGGCTGAACGACGCAAGCGCTACGGCGCCCATGCTCGGTACCGTCTCATCGAATGGGTCAAGGCTCAGGACATGGTGTTCAGCAATTGTTCGGGGACGAAAGCCGACATTCCGGACCTCTTGCGGCGCAACGCATCCCGCGAGGAACGCGCCGACCGAGATTATCAAATCGCCGCGGCATACCTCTACGCCGAACTATACGACCGGGCCGCCCGAAAGTACAGCCTCATTGCCGCGGATCAAAAATCTCCCTGGCGATTGTGGGCGCCGTATCTTCGCACGCGGGCTCTTTTGCGCCGGGCCACCATGCGCCCCGTGACGCCGAATAAAAAGTTAATCAACGAGGCTGCTTCCCTCCTGGATTCCCTGCAACGCTCCCGGAAGCACGCTCGACTGCATCACGCCGCTCACGAGATGCACAACCTGGTCCTGCTGCGCGGACGAACCGAATTGTTGATTCGCAAACTGGGCCCGCGCCTCCTGCGTCGTCACGCCGGAACTTTTCGTGGAGACCTCCATGATTTCTCCCATGCGCTGAATCGATACGCCCGGACCGGCCCGGACCATGAACGCCCGGCCATGAAGCAATCCGGCGATATTCGAAAAGACAAACTAACGGACTGGCTCATTACATATCGCTCCCCGGACCCCGCCGCCGCGAAGCATGCCTTGAAACGATATCGCGCCACGCGCTCGCGCCCGTGGCTGCTGGCGGCCATCTCGAAAATCAGTCCCAACCACGCAAGCGCGCCTCGACTCCTTCGCGCCGCGCGCGCCGTCCCGGCGAGTTCAGCCGCCTACATAACCGTACTGTACCATCGCATACGCATCCTGACCGAGCGTTCTCCGGCCGGGGCCCGAACCCTGTATGGGACCAACGCCCGCCGCATTCGAAACTTATCACGCTCCGATCGCAACGCGTTTCGAATTCTAGCCGCCTTTAGCGCCAATCGATCCCGGGATTTTATTCAAAGCGGCGCAATTCGAGCATCGGGTTTCGGCGAAACAGGCACATTCGGGCGCCAGGAACCATACAGTAAAACCCTGAAAAAACTTATGGGGGAGCGCTGGTTTCCGCGCTCCATTGCCTGGATACTCAGTCGGGACTTGACCGCGGACGCCCAGTCAAGACTCTCCGGCACGTCCAGCCTGCCCCCTCGGCTTCGCAAGCGGATGGCCCGCGTGGCCTTCGTAAAGGCCGTACTTCTAAAACAAGACCGGGTAGCGGCGCGAGCAGCCCGAGCGTTAATTACGCTGGATAAAAAACTGAAGGCGGACTTGCGCGTATATCGCTCGATTCGCGGCGCCGACCGGAGGCGATTGGCCGGCCTGCGCATTATTCTCAAACATCCAGGGCTCGTGCCCTATGTCCAGGCGGGCATTGGTCGCACGACGCCCCTGGAGGAAATCGACAACTTTCGCCATAACTGGTGGTGTCGCCCCGGCCGGCAGGGGGTCCCGGACGCGGCCGATATGTCGATTCGCGGAAACCCGGAAGTCCGGAAGTTTCACGGAGGCCTGGATCTTTTGACGCCCCGGCCGGCATTTTTGAGCGCGAAAGCGCGCCGAGCGGGGCAACGTGAATGGAATGCCCTGCGGACGATGGGCAGCGCGCCCAATGCCCTGGCGACGGAAATTATCGCCTACGCGAAAAAATACCCGCAAGCGAAACATATTCCGGAAGCTCTCCATCGCGTAGTCAAGACGACGCGCTTCGGCTGCGCGACCAACGAAACCTCGGCCCTGTCAAAACGGGCGTTTCGTCTGTTGCACCTGAAATATCGCCGGAGCCCCTGGACGAAGAAGACGCCTTATCATTACTGAACCACCACCGCGCGGCTCGCTTCCTCACCCGGCTTTCCAGGCCTTCCAACCAAGACCGATAAAAACCAGCGCGAAAGCGAATCACATAACCCAGACGTAAAAGCCGCGGCCGCCCACGACGAGAGCGGAAATTCTTTGCTTGAGTTGCGCGTCGGACCAGTGAGTGCTCGGCCAGAAGTAGTAGCGGCCGTTGCCTTTCCAGGGTTCAAGGCGATTCCCGCCGCGATACGCTCCCATGATGATTCGCCCGCCGGCGGATAGTCCCGAAAGGGAAAGGCGAATATCGCCGATGGACGTTTTGCCCGGCACGCGCTCCAACAAATAAACACCGGCGCGAACTCGCCGCGGCGTCCGGTTCGCGACCTCCGGCGGCGTAAAGTCGATCCGTTCGAGCAAGTAGCGCTGCTTGAACAGATTCCACTTGCGCGCCAGCTCCTTCTCATCCAGTTTCAAACCGTTCTTGAAAACCAAATCCGATCCCATGGCGAAAGTGCTCTTATGATCGATGGGCCACTGCTTCGGATTCGGGTTTTCGACCTTATCATTGTAAAAGGCATCGGCCGGTTTTTCGGAAAAAACATCGCTGTAACTGTAATTCACTTTCGTATGATTGCCCGGACGATGGGAATCCTCGTGACGCTGAAACACTTCAACCTTAAAGTGAATCGCCAGGTAGTTTCCCTCGGGACCGATGATGCCGGGGATGGCGGCCGGACGGCGCGCCTCCAATCGCCCCCGGGCAATGTAGAGGCCTTCTTCTTTTATAGGTTCGCCGACCCGGGTGATGCGCGCGTTCTCCAGCGAACGCGAAAGATTGGACTGGCTGAAGTAGAAATAGAGTTCGCCGCCCCCGTAGACGACCGGCAGGGATAATAAAATTACGAGATATTTGGAGCGCATATGGACATACCGTCGACGAAAGAATGCATGTCTAGAGGCTTAAAGGGCCGCCTTAATAGGATGCAGGGGACAATTTGGAATTGGTTAAGAGTGCCCCCATCCCGGTATTTTTTATTTACAGTATCATCACTTTGCATAGAGTAAGAAAAGAGGGGCAATCGTAACCTCATCCTAACGCGACCAAACGGGGTTTACACCGTCAAAAAAAGCGTAGAGATATGCAGTGATATTGTAATGTCCGGTTCACCTGAAACAATCCTGGTAGTAGATGACGACCATCTGAATCGAGAGTTGCTCTGGACTCGGTTGCGGGACGCGGGCTACACCGTTCTAAAGCTCACGTGCGGCACCGACGCCCTGGACTTCCTCCGGGCGCATAAACCGGCCTTGATCCTGCTCGACATCGAGATGCCGGACATGGACGGGCTGCAAGTCCTGGCCAGCATTCGCGAAAAGTACAGTTCCCTTGAATTGCCCGTGATCATGGTTACGGCCCGCGATGAGAGTCGGGACGTAATTCAAGCTTTGCGCGACGGCGCCAATGACTACGTGAACAAACCGCTGGACCTGCCCGTGGTTCTGGCCCGCGTGGAGACCCAGTTGCGATTGCAACGGATGAATTCCTCGGTCACCGAAAACGAGGAACGCTTTCGCCGATTGGCGGAAAACGCCGCGGATTTGATCTATCGCCTGCGGCTGGGCGCCGAACCGGTTTTCGAATACGTAAGCCCGGCGGCCCACGACATGACGGGTTTCACCCCGGACGAATTCTACGCCTTCCCTGAAATCCTGGAGTGGCTCGTCCATCCCCGGGACAAGGATCTCTTCGAGGCTTTTCTGGCGGATCCCACGTCCACCGAGTCTCCCGTGGCCATGCGCTGGCTGCAAAAGAGCGGCAACCTGGTCTGGGTGGAGAATCGCTGGACGCCCATTCGAGACGAGAAAGGCAATATCATCGCCCTTGAAGGCATCATTCGAGACATCACGAAATCAAAGTTCTACGACACCCTGACGGGTCTGCCCAACGCCAGCCTCTTTCGCGAGCGCCTGGAGCACATTTTGAGTCTGCTGGATCAGGACACGGAGCGGAATTTCTCCGTGATGCATTTGAACCTGGACAGGTTCAAGCTGATCAATGAAAGCCTGGGACACACCGCCGGGGATCAACTGCTCAAGCAGGCCGCCGAGCGCATCAAGAAACACATTCGCCCGGGGGATACGCTGGCGCGATTGGGCGGCGATGAGTTCGCGCTCTTGCTGGAAAACATCAAGGGCATTACCGACGCCGTAAACGTGGCCGTGAACATTCAGCGTGAATTCGGCGAACCCTTTCCGTTGAACGGACAGGACGCGTTCTTGAACTTGAGCATCGGCATTACTTTCGGCGGCGTCTCTTCGCCGGAGATCATGCGCGCGGCGGATACCGCCATGCATCGCGCCAAGGCGCGGGGTACGGGACGGTATGAAATTTTCGATGAGGAGATGCATCGCCAATCGCTGCATCTGTTGCGCATGGACACGGAACTGCGTCGCGCGCTGGAACGCGGCGAATTCGAACTTAACTTTCAACCCATCATCGCCGCCACGCCCGGCACCACCGGCAAACTGGAATGCCTGATTCGCTGGCGGCATCCGGAACGGGGCATGGTTCCACCCGGGGAATTCATCAGCCATCTGGAAGAAACCGAACTCATCATTCCCGTGGGAGAATGGATCATGGACACGGCCTGCCGATTGTTGAAGCAATGGCATAATGCCGGCCACGACCATTTGAGCATGGCCATTAACTTCTCCACGGTCCAGTTTCGTAAACCCGACATAGTACAGTTCGTATCCGATACCATCGCCCGGCACGGGCTGCCCGCTCACAATATCGAGCTGGAGCTGACCGAAAGCCTGCTCATGGGCCATGAGGAAGAAACCATCAAGGTCCTCCATGAACTCAAGGAGACCGGCGTACAATTGTCCATCGACGATTTCGGTACGGGATATTCCTCGCTGGCCTATCTAAAGCGCTTCCCGCTGGATACCCTGAAGATTGACCGGGGTTTCGTAATGGATATGGAGCACAATCAGGACAACCAGTCCATCGTCTCGGCCATCGTGGCCCTGGCCCACATCATGAACCTGGAAGTGGTGGCCGAAGGCGTGGAAACCGAGCGGGAAGTGGAGCTCCTCCGCGAACTCAAGTGCGATTATCTCCAGGGATATTTCTTCAGCCGTCCCCTGCCCGAATCCGAAGTCGGCGCAATCGCCGGTCGAGATTTTTATTCCGGCCCTCTTTCCGCCTGACAAACGCGCGGCGCGAACATTCCTCACGCCCGGAACCCGGTACAAACACCGGCTCCCGGCCGAAATTGTACTTATGACGGCTTCGCGCTTAACTTAAGAAATTGATTTTTTTGGGAATACCGCGGAAAAGCGCGGGACAAATACATCCCGAAATCATTATTATCGCGGAGGTGAAGTTAAGCGCGAAGAAGCAAACATGACCGAAAACGAACTGATAAAATTTTTCAATCATCTGGGCGACGAACCCGCGGACGCCCTCCTGCGCCCCACGTCCGCCGCCGGAACGGAACTGGCACGCGCGTTGAGGGAACGGGGCCGCAACGACGAAGAGATTCCGAACGCTCCGGATCTGATGGAAAACTGGACCAACCTGCCTCCCTGGGCGGATCCGACCGGCATTCGCGCCGCGCAGGAATTCTTCTATCGGAGCGGCGCGCGCATCCTGCCCATCATCCTCTGCGCGGTACTACCCAGGGGATACGCGCTGGGAGGCCGTTCGGCCGGCGCGTCGCGCGGGAAAGCCGAAGCCGCTCGTTGCCTGCGGGACAATGTTCAGTTTCTGATCGACGTGCTGACTCCCGAAAGCTGGACTCATCGCGGACGCGGTATTCGCTCCCTGCAACGCCTGCGCCTGCTGCATGCCCTGGCGCGTATTAATCCGGGAGACGAATTTCCGGCCGCGCGAAGCCAGGCGGATCTGGCGGCCCACCTGGCGGCCTATTGCGTGCTGCCCATTGAGAGCCTGGAAAAGCTGGGCACGCCGGTTTCATCCATGGAAGCCGCCGCTTATACGCATTTCTGGAACGTGGTGGGGCACCTGCTGGGCTTACATCCGCGCCTGCGCTTCAAGTCGCCCGAAGCGGCCGCCGCCTATCTTCGCGCCTATGAGGAACACGCGCCGAGCTCGACGGATACTTCGTCGACCGAGGAATCGCCCCGAGCCCTGCTGGACTATATGAACGCGCTTTTACCGGAAGGCATGACCAGTCTGCCCGAGGCTTTTCTGATTCTATTGATGGGAGAGACCCGCGCCGCGGAACTCGGCGTATCGCCGCGGTCACCGGGGCTTTCGCCGCCGCTCCTGGACGCGGGCACCTGGTTGCATCGCATGGGCGCCGGCGGCAACCAAACCGGACTAATCCTGGAAAGGACCGGACGCGCCCTGCTGGACGGCTTGCGGCTTTCCAGCGCGGACGAAAAACCGCCGACCCGGGCCGAGGCGTTCGCCCTGCCCCCCATTCTGGCGGGCGGCTGGAAAGTGAACTCAACCCGTCGCTTGAAGCGCAGGTTGAGGCGATTTACAAAAGCCGCCGCCTCGAAAAGTTAGGTAACGAGAAACGGAACGACTATTCGCCGTCGCGGTTTTTCTTCATCTTTCGCGCCTGGAAGAGAAACTTGAGAGCCTTCTCGGAATCCCCGTTGAACAGATGCAGGAAGCTGAGATCCACCATGTCCTTGAGGTCTTGCTTGAGTTCCTCGGGCGTATCGTCTCCCGTACCATTGACCGTCTTACCGGCGCGACGAGCGGCCATGAGCTTTTT
>CAZGYS010000222.1:3634-9501 GCA_964530305.1 uncultured Leptospiraceae bacterium | reverse complement strand
GTTACTTTCTGCTTACCGCGCGCAACGTAACCTTCAAAACCTTCGTCCTTACTCCAGCCCGCGCCGACCGAGTTGACGCCGTCGGTATAACCCGCGTAGGCGCTGACGCCGCCTTCCTTGCTCCAGTTCAGACCACCGCCGAATCCGCCGTTCGTGTAACCGATGGACGCGCCCGTGATGCCTTCGCCTTCCTGCATGGAAACACTGCCGCCGAAATCGCCATAACCTCCGCCCACGGTAGCGCCAAAGCCGCCGTCCTCGGAATAACTGAGATCGACTTTCACCGCGCCCGCTGAATACGCCGTTATCGCCGAGCCGACGACGCTGGCCGCGGCGTTCTTGATGCCGCCGCTTTCGTATGCCGAGTGTGCTTTATACGCGGCGAGTACCGCCATTCCCGCCGGACCCGCGGCGATGGCGGCGACGCTGGCAACGGTTTCCATCTGCTGCTTCTGCTGCGCCTGCTTTTCCGCCTTACGGCGATCGCGTCCGCGCAGAGCAGTGGCTAGACCTTCGATGCCCGTCGCGTCTTCCAGGGCCTGGTACATCAAATCATTGGCGTTTTCATTCACCGCGTCCTCAAAGGATTTACCCGCTACCAGACTCGCGGCGATGCCCTGGGGCAGACCCGTCGCCTTCGCCACGGCCTGCGATTTCAGATTTTCGGTTTCGCTCTTAATGTAAGAACGCGTCGCGTCGTGAAAGGACTGACCGGAAAGCATGTTGCCGAAGATGCCCGCGGGCAGGCCCGTCGCCTCGGCGATGCCGTTGGAAATGACCTGGTTACTCACCTGCGCGAAAGACTGGGTCAAGCTCGCGCCGCCCAGCATGCCCATGAAGATCTGCTTCAAGAGACCGCCGAACGGCCCCTTCTTATTCTTAAGCTTCTGTCGCTCCCACCACACCATGTGGTCGCGATTGATAATATAACGGTCCTCGAGATACTTCTTATTTTCCTCGGCCGCGGTGATGCGCTCCTTCGCCGCGGCGACGACATCGCCATGTTGCGATTCGCTTTCCTTGACGTTCTCCGCCAGCGCCTGCTCCAGCTTGCCCGTATCCCAGGCGTCCTCGAACAATCCGCCCGTGGCCACCAGCTTCACCGCTACGGGAACCGCCAGCACGAGATTCTGTTCGCGCATCTCCGGCTGGTAGTGCGATTTCTCCGTGCCGTTGCCGAAGACGCGCTTGGCCTGACCGGACTTGATCATGCGACTGCCCTCGACCTGGCCATCGTCCCGAATCCAGGTCTTGAAGCCCAGTTCGCGCAGGCGCGCCTGCATCTGGTCCGTGGCCTTCTGGCGCGAAGCCACGGCTCGCTCGTGCATGGCCCCGGCAATACCCAGATTCAAAATACCCTTCGCCGTTTTGCCGAACTCTTCCAGCAGACGTTCCGCCGCCGCTCCGTCGGGGAGGTTCGCCGAGGGCTTGCGCAAGGCTTCGCGGGCCTGGTTAAGTTTCGCGAACGCGTCCGTGGAACGCACCGAGACCGCCGCGGGACCCGACGGCACCTTGCTCCACCGCGAATCAATCACGCGTCGGCTGCGCGCCAGAACATCGCCGGAGGCCGCCGCCGTATTGGAAGTTAGTTCTTTCTTATTTTTGGCAAGATCCGCCTTGAGCATCTGCCAGCTGCGCGTCCCCTGGCGATACTCTTCCTGCATCTTGTACTGCCAGTCCATGCGGTCCTGATTCAGTTGGCCCGTGGCCTGCTGATACGCGGCCAGAGCAGCCGTGCGCTGAACATTGGCCTGCCCCTGCCACGTCGCGTAATCGGTCTTATACTGGGCGACCTGCGCTTCCCAGTTCGTAATCGAAGGCAGAATGTTATCGCGCCAGTTGGCGACGACCGGAGCCAGATCATCGCGATAGCCGCGCCAGATTACCTCATTGGCCTGCGCGTTGGGATCGAAGAAGTTATAGTGCACCGTCAGGCGCGTACGCAGTTCGTTGCGCCAGGTGTTGCCGTCCTGGCGAATCCAGGCGCAAGCATAACATTGATCAATCGGCCCTCCGTTCCATTGCAGAGCGCCGCCGTTTTGAATCCCGCTATCGCCTTCGATCTGAACATAAGTTAAGCCCTGAATCTGGCGGAACTCACCGAAGGACTGAATGATGGGAATCGCCGCGGCGTGATTGCCGTGATAGGCGGCCTTGATGGCCTGGAACTGACCGCCGGGAGGTTCCCAGGGATTCCAACCGTAATTAAAGAGGTTCGGCGCGCCCGGGACGATGGGCATATTCCAGGTGGGATTGTTCACGTGGAAACTTAACGGTGTGTTGCCGCTGGTGCCGTTCAGCCACATCTGATGACGCTGATTCGTAAGCGTTTCGCGCGTTTGCAGATACGTATTCATCTGCGTGGCCAGCGTCGTGAGCGAAGCGTTGTTATTGAGGCCGGTGCGAATCTGATCGATGAGCGTCTGGAGTTGCTGCCCTTCCGTATTGAAGGTGTTCATGTCCGTGGTGCAATTGTTCACCGCGTCGCAGGTCTCCTGGCGAAACAGGGCGTTCGTATCCAGATACTGCTGCATGGACGTGATGGTGGTGTCGATGCCCGTGCGAACCCGCTGTTCGTAGGTTTCGAGTTGCGTGATGTTGGTCTGGAATTCCAGGTCCGCGTCGTTGAGGGATTGCAAAAACGCCGTATAGTCCGAGTCCAACTTATTGCGCGCCGAGTCGAACTGATACAAGCCGTCGCTGATTGCTTCGCGAAACTCGCCATTCCAGTCCGACTCCGAACGGTTCAGGCGATTCTCCGCGTCCTCGAACAACTGCTCCACCGTCTTCGGCTTTTCATTGCGCGAACTATTCTCCGTGCGACTCTTCTCCGCCGTGGACGTCTTCAGATCCTTGTCCGTCTTTTTCTCGGCCGCCGTGAGTTTATCCGCGGCGATGCCCGCCAGAAACGTTTCCCGCTGCGCGCGAATTACGTTCTCCGCCTGCAGCTCCCAGTCCTTCTTCGCTTCTTTTTTTTGAAGCTCAAGCTGGTCCCGCATATAATCTTGATAGTCCGCGTTGGAGTTAAACGCGTCCGAATGAGTCACCGACGCCACGTAGGTATTGATCTGCGCGTCGACGCTCGCCTCCCAGGCGGACGAAATCGTGGATAGGCCGGCCGCCACCTGGTTTTCCCATTCGCTCTGCTGGAAACTGTTGGCCGCCTGCTGAAAATAAGGGTCGAAATCCGTGCTGTTGAATGCCGGCGTGGTAATGTTCGGCACCGTCACCGGTTGCGCGCGCAGGGGCTGGACAAGCATGCCCATGGGCGCAAGCAGCGATGCGTAAAAAGTAAGCAGGGCGACGAACGCCGTGGCGCGGAAAGCGGCCTTCTTGATGGTTCTTTTGTGTCGCATGGGTATGTTCATAAGTTTGTCCAGGGCGGCGAATACTACGATCCCAAACTCAAAATAGTCCGAGTTTCGAATCAAGTTTAAATGCCGGATTCGCACTTAACTTAAAGAAAAATTAAGTCTTATCGTCGCACGAAGCCCGATACTTTCACGGATTTTGATTAATAATCAACGAATCACAAAAACTACAAGCCGTTCCGCTCTACGGGCCAGGCTCGACGCGATTCACCGTTGTTTGTGATACGATTTTGGGAGGATTTTTTCTCACTTTTTCAGTGAGTTGAACAGCAAGAAGCGGAGTTTATATGGAACAGACAGCGGGACATAATTCGGCGGACCCGCCCCCGGCCGGGGAACGGGTAAAACCGCTCGGAGGTTGCGAATTAGAAAATTTCGCGGCCGTCCATGAGGACTTTCAATCGGAATTTCTTGCGGCAAGTAAGGATCACGGCCGCCGAAGTCGTATCAATGTCGAGCATTCCGAGCGACTCCAGATTGGGAACCCGTACCGTGACGCGGGCACCCGGAGGAAATTCAATGTACTGGTTCGACGGTTCGATACCCAGGATGCGGCTGTCCTTTGAATCATTCTCAAAATTCAACTCGAGTCCAATCTTGCCGGTCGTTACTTCCTTTCCGGCGATGTGTTTGTTTGCGGTGTGATTCTCGGCGATGCCGGTTGATTTTTCCAGAATAGTTTGCATGGTAATTTCCTCTCCGTTGCCCTTAATACGAAACCGCCCGCGGGTTTTCTCAAATATTTTCGCCGGTTAGCCGGCTTGTGCCATGGCATTGTCCAACCCATGACGGCGGTATTGCGAAGGCGTGCGATTCATTCGCGTTCGAAATTCTCGATTGAAGGCGGACTTGCTGGAGAACCCGACGTCGAAGGCGACGGTTAAAATATTCAAGCCCGGCTCGCGCAGGAGCAGGTCACACGCCGCAGTAATACGCAGGCGATTCAACAAACCGTAAAAATTCGTTCCGTGACAAAACCGAATCAGCTCGGTCAACTGATGCCTGGAGATTCCGAGCATGTCCGCCAGACCGCTCGCGTCCAGATCGTCGCGGCGAAATACCTGCTCTTGCTCCATGAGATCCCGCAGGCGCTCGCGCAAGGCGGGAACTTCCCGAGCCCCCAGACGTTCTACCTTGAAAAGTTTAACCGTTTCCATGTTCGTATCCTACCTATAGTATGTGCGCGAATCGACCGAGCATATGTACTCGAACGCTTTTTTTCAGGAATCGGCCGTTTTCCTGGTCCGAAACTGGGTCGGCGTAACACCGTGCACGCGTTTGAATTCCGTATTGAAACTGGATTTTGAATTAAATCCAACGTCCATGGCTATGGACAGAACGGTTCGTTTCGGATCGGCCCGGATCAACTCGGCCGCCTCCTGAATGCGAAACTTGTTCACATAGTGAAAGAAGTTGCATTGCTCCCTGCTATTGAGCAGCTCCGACATCTGCTGGGCGGAGATTCCCAGGCGCTCACCGAGCGCGGTCAGGGTTAGATCGCCGTCGCGATAGAGTTTTTCCACGTCCATGAGGCGATGCAGCTCCGACACGAGCGAAGTCACGGGCAGTCCGCTCAGCTTACTTTTCTTATAGCGAATCTGCTCTTCGCCGTAGCGTTCCACGGCGTTCTTTTCGCTCCAGAATCCGGCGCCGCCGGAATACGGAACGAGCAATCGCACCCGCGCGAAAAGGGCCGCCAGAAAAAAGACCATGTCCAGAAACGATCCCGCCAGGGGCGTGAAGCGCGTGAGCAGTCCGTGCTGATACAAACCCAGATCGGCCAGCAGCACCAGTCCGATGGAACCCACCCAGATGGAAATGCCGATGCCTGAAAAAATCGCCGGCAGGAAGCCGCGGCGCGCCGTGACCAGCGCCACGACGATTAAATACAAAACGAAAACCGCGAAGACCGCCAGGCCGTAGGAATTCAGCGCGTTCAAGAATCGATCCGGCAAAAGCACTCCCAGGATCATGCCGAATGCCAGGAAGCGAAAAGGCCACAACAGACGCGAGAGTCGGGGCACGTGAATGCGCATGAGCAGGGTTTTCTCGGCGAAAAAGGCCATCAGGGCAATCGCCGTTCCCGTCACGAGATAGTAGGAACGATCCTGGGCGGCCGGCGGCAACCAGGGCATGTATTCGTAAAAGAATCCATCCAGCGCCGCCTGGTAGGCGAAAAAAAATATTACGATAAAGCCGTACAAAATAGGTACGGCGGAACGGTAGTACAAGAAGCTGACCAGGTTCAAGGCCAGAATCAACGCCACCAGGCCCGCATACACGGCGAAACCCGTCAACACGACGCGGTCATTGGCGAGCATGGTCCGCTCGGTCTCGATGCGAAACGAAAGCTGCCGCAGAAGCGTGCTGCTTACCCGCGCTACGTAGATTTGCTCGACGCCCGGTGAAACCTCAAGCGGCAGAATCTGGTAGCGATGAAGATAGGGTCGGCCCGTGTAACCCAGGCGATCCCCCGTTACGCCGACCGGCTTCAAC
>CAZGYS010000222.1:0-3624 GCA_964530305.1 uncultured Leptospiraceae bacterium | reverse complement strand
ATCGTTGACCAGCCACGGGCCTTGCAGAGCCCCGTCTTCGACGCGAAACAACCGGACCGAATCGATCCAGGACGTAGGTAGAACCAGCAACCAGCGCGAAACCTTACTTTCGTTTACCAGCTTCCAGCGCAGCCAGACGGTTTCATCGCCGAAACCGAAATTAGAATCCCGGGGAGGAAGCCATCGCGCCGGCAAGGGACGCTGCGCGTCGGGCGCGCCCAGCTGATATTTCGCGGCGGGGGCGACAACATAGGAACCGTTCGCGGACTTCAATCGCAACTCATCGGCGAAGAGTCCGAAGAACGGCAAACACAGCGAAATCATCGCGGCGACTTTCCAGGCGAACTTCATCGACTTCCAATATCTCATTTTAATATCTTTCAAGTTTCGCCTTCTTCGCGCGAAAACCCGATCTAATTCGAATTTCCGCGCGTTAATCCTTTTTTTGACCGCGAGAAATTTTTTCCGGCGCTAGCAGGACGACTTCCGCTTCGAAATGAGGTAAAGTCAATGTCTCCATACAAAAAAAAGATGTAATCGGGCTACAATGACAACGGCCTGGAAGGGAAGTGTCTCACAATTTTTGCGAGGAAATTTCCTATTAGAAGGACCTACGACATGAATAATAAAACCGGCGGATATAAAAGAAAGTATCTATCCTTACTGGGACTATGCGTTCTTCTTTGCGTTCTCTCTCCCGGGCCGCGCAACGTGGATGCCCAGCCCCTTACCCCGCCCACGATCAGCAGTCCCGCTTTTCAGAGCACGGACCTGGACCCTTATTTCAACCAGGCCGCGAATAGCCGCGGGCAGAACGAATGGGAAGCCGTCGTCGCCGGCGGTTTGAGCGTATTATATTCCCAATGGGAAACGGCCGTGGATGCTCAGATCAATTCCTACGTAGCTTCCATCAATACGTCGGACTCCTTTAATTCAGTCCAGGAGTACCAGGACTATGTTCGCAAGGAATTGGAAATCCAGAAACAACAGCAAAAGGAAGACTGGCAGGTAGCCGCGGACGCGGCGATTCGCTTGGAGCGCGATCCCTTCCTGACGAAACTGACAAACGCGAATCAACAGCAGGGCACGGATCTGACCAACACCTCCGTCAAGAGCGGCTCTTCGCAATCGCAAACCGGCACCTCGGCCGCCCGGCGAAACGCGAACACCAGCGCGGCCATGGATAAACTGGAAACCACGGACAAGCGTTTGAACCAGGCCGAAAAAAACTGGCGCGATGAATTTCGCGATAACCTGTATCTGGGCCAGTTCGAATTCCAAACCGCCCTCGCCGCCGTCGATTCCGAATACGGCAATTTTCTAGCGGATCTGCAGGCGAAAGAGGCCGAGTTCCTGACCAATCAAGGCGTCATCCAGGGTTATGAAAACAATGTGCGTTCCGCCATAACGCCCACCCTGACCGCTTTGCAAAACCAACTGAATACGAGCACGCTTTTCTCGGACGGCAATGGCGGACTGAACGCGAACGGCCAGGCGCTTCAGTCTCTGATCGATTCCATGAATCAGGGCCTGCAAAACGGCGATCCGGTTTCCAGTATCGTCACGCAACTCGTCAATTACCTGGACGGCCAACAGCAAAACGCAATCGCCCAGCGCGATTTTTACCAGGCCAACATTTCCGGCTCGAGCTTGCTGGGCTTTAACGTCGGCACCGCGGGCCAGGGACGCAACGCCGAGAACCTCATCCCCGAACTCGTCGCCGTGCGCGATTACTATGCCACCGGCGGCGCGAACGTATCCGCGCTGGAGGCATCCGTGCGGGCGCGCCACGGAATTTCCGCGGGCATTCAAGTCACCATCACCAGCGCGGATGCGCGCGGAAATTCGCCCGGCGGATACAACCCCTGGCCACTCACCACGGGCTTCTTTCGCGCGGGCGAAGCCTACAGCGTGGTCGGCAACGGCGCCTACTCCTACGACGCCACCGGATGCGGCGCCGTTCTGGGTGTTCCAATTTGCGTAACCAATGAATTCAGCGAAACCGAGGCCGTCGTGGGCATCGGGTATTCCTGGTATGATCCCCAGGCCGACGCGAACTACAATACCTGGTCGAACTACGTCGACTCTCTCACGCCCGTGCTTCAGAACTGGCGCGATACGCTCCTGCCCGCTCTTACGAACTGGGAAACCCAGAGCGCGCAGTACCAGACGGACCTGGCCGCTTTCCAGGCCGACGCCAACACGAAACGCGCGCAGGCACTGGCGTCTTATCAAGCTTCGCGCGACGCCCTGTTGAGCGAACAAAGCCGCTGGACGGCGGCCATGGCCGAGCGCTATCGCATGGGTAAGCGCAACTGGAAGAACATCCAGGACCAATTCGACCAGCGTAAAAGCGACATCGCAAGCGAAATGAAAAACAAATCCGGCGATTCGTCGAACGAACTCAAACTCCGCACCTGGTCACCCGGCAAAGACGGCAAGACCGAACTCCGCACCGACGCCGTAGTAGCCGACTTACTAAAGAACATGCCCGACGCGCGAGCCGTGCCCAATGGCGCCTTTCGCCTGGCGAACGCCGCCCTGGAATTTCCATCCTTGCAGCGCGATTTCCTGAAGCGCAATGCCGCCCCGGATCCGGCGGGCATTCAGAACCTTGTTTCCGAATTTCAAAAGACGGCTCAGGGGGCCCTGAATATTTCCATGGTGAAGGCCATGGACGATGAGCTCATCGCCATGCGTAAGCAGGCAACCAATCGCATGCGCGAATTCGCGCGCAAGGCCGGTTACGACGTGGACTCTTCCGGCGACGGCATCACCGGTTCGCGCATGATTGACACCGGACGCTATCAGATCATCGGCGATCCCCTCACCTTCGACGGCTACCAGTCCATCCAGGAAAGTCAGCAACTTGAAATCGCCGCGCCTACTTTCGCCCGGCTGTCCGATGGAGGCGATTTGTTCGCCGCCTGGGACTCCAATGCCCTGGCGCAAAGCATGAACCAGGCGAAGCAAACCTACGGCAATCAACTGGACGACAAATTCAATCAAATGGGCGAATCGTTTCGCCTGAACGACGAGTTTTCCGCTCATCGCGCGGAGCAATACCAGAACAGCGTCAAGGCCTCCATCGAACTGCATCAACAGGCGAAGAGTCTGGCCGAGGCGCTTTTAAAGGGCGGCAGTGTTTCCAGTTGGATACAAGGCCAGATTCAAGGCCAGATCGCGGGCGCCATCGCCGAGGCGACGGGCCTGCCCGCTTCCTTTGTTTCCACATTGCTCGGCGGCGGCAGCCTGGGCGACGCGGTGATGGCCGTGGCCGAAGGCGCGGTGGCGGAACATTTCGACAAGGTGCTGGGCGTCCCCGGTATCGGCGGCATGCTCTTGGGCGCGTACAAATCAAAAGTCGCCGAGAAGAAAGCGCGCAGGGGGCCCACCGGACAAATGGCCAACTCCATGGCCAGCATGGGCACCATGGGCGCGGTGATGGCCGGTTTCGCCATGGGCGGTCCTTTCGGCGCGGCGGCCGCCTACGCCGCTTCGTCGTCGGTCGAAAGCCAGATGGCCGACTTCATGTACGACAATCCGATGATCATGGACGCCACGGCCATGGCCATGAGCGGCGGTCCGTTTTCGCCCGGTTACGCCGCCTATAACGCCGCGAAG
>CAZGYS010000221.1:7899-9530 GCA_964530305.1 uncultured Leptospiraceae bacterium | reverse complement strand
TACACTCTTTCCCTAACATGACGGTGACGGACCGGGCTCTTCGCGCGGGGGACGACGTCTCCGGCGCTAAACCCGCCTCGGCCACCCTGCGGCGTGATCCGGTCGCCCGGGAATTTACGGCGTCCGCGGAAATTCTTCCCAACTTCGCGGCCCGGGGCGGCGAGGCGGGATTCAGTTTCATGAGCGGATCGGCCGAGATGCGTCTCGTCGTTTATCGAGACGTCGCCGAAAACCTGAATCAGATCCGTTTGTATAATAAGACCACCGGCGCCGTGCTCAAGTCGGCGAACCTGGCGAACCCTCCCCCGCGCCTGGACTTGATGTTTTCCGTGATGAAGGGTAAATTGCTCTTCGCCTACGCCGACGGTCGCTTCTTGTTCAGCGTGAATTTGGACGCGAACGCGGCCGGTCCCTTGAAACTTATAACTGATAATCCGGGCGTGTATTTTGATAATTTTCTCTACCTGGAAAATCCCGGCCTGGTCAAGGCGATTCTGGACGCGGGCAATCGCCAAAAACAAATCGTGACGGCGGCCGGCCCCGTTCAAACCTACGTGGTGGAAACCTTGTATGGAGGCGAACTGGATCTTCCGGTGGCGCGCACCAGGGGGACCTTGCTTGCGCGAGCTCCCGCCCTGACGTATATTCCTGATTTCGCGGTCTTCAGCGAACCCGAGATGAAGATCACCGGGGGCTTGATTCGCGCGATTTACGATTATGACCGGCCGTTCAGCACTTCCAGCGAGCTGTCCACCAGTCCCCTGCTGCGTCCGACCGCGAAGGGTTCGGGAGGCGATTTCGCCGCGGGACCCGGGGGCAAGGCGACGGACTTTCAGTACAGCGCGAACTCCGGCGCCTTTTTCGATTTCAGCGCCGGCGAATTCAACGCGATGCGCATCATCGGACCGGACGGCACGACTTCGCATTCATTGGGCGGCCCGAACGGCTTTCAATTCGGCGAAGTCATGGTGAGCAAACAAAACGGAGCCCTGAAACAACGGTATGAACACTCCGCGGCCATGGACCTGGACCGAGTGTTTCGTCCCAATTATTTTTCCGGCCTGGCGGGCGCCGAGAATTTCCAGCATCGCTTCGGTTATGATTTCCTGGGGCGACGAACCCTGAAGCGAACGCCGGACTCGGGCAATACCGGTTACGGTTATGATCGGGCCGGCCGTGTACGCTTGATTCTGGACGCCGCGGGTGCTTCGGGCGCGAACCCCTACTATATTTTTCGGGCTTACGATCGCCTGGGGCGACTGACGTCGGTGGGGAAGGTGGCCGACAGCACGGTGGATCCGACCATCAATCGCGTCATTGGAGCCGGCGCAATCGGAACACAAACGGCCGCGGCTCACTTGACCGCGGGAGGCGATCTCCAGGTAAGCGAAAGCCTCACCTTGCAAGCCGGAAACAAGATAACCCTGCAACCGGGTTTCACGGTGAACAGGGGGGGACGACTTTCGGTTGAATTCATAGGCGATGCGCTCAATCGCATATTCAAGACGCGTTCCTGGCCGGAGACCACCTTGGCCAAAAAGACTTTTCAATATGATGACGACGGCGGGGATGCGGTGAACTCGATTGGAAGGCTGACGAGGCGAGCCTACAAAAAGCACTCGACACGACCT
>CAZGYS010000221.1:0-7889 GCA_964530305.1 uncultured Leptospiraceae bacterium | reverse complement strand
GCGTCGGTTCCGTGACGGAGACTTTCGCTTACGACGTCCGAGGAAACGTGAAGCGCAAGAATTCCGTCGTGGGCCGGAACAGTTCCGCCGCGGACTTTACTCATAATTTGCTGAGGCAGGTGGTGAACATCATTCCGCGCAACGCGGGACTCACGGATTCAGCCGGAGTTTGCAATGGGTACGATCGCCTGGGGCGGCTCTTCAAGGTTGGTCGAGTCGAAATCGTGAATGGAGTTTTTACCTGCGCGAAACCCAATTACTACGCCTCCTACGGCTATTCAAACGGTTCCTTCGGTGAATTCATGAACTCCGGCAAGATCCTTCGCAGCTACGCGCTCAATCAGGCCGGAGTGGTTAAGGAAATCAACGACGGCTTTTTTGGTGAGACGCTATATCGCCAAACGCGCAAGGGCGGCGGCGGGGGATACTATGATGGTCGCATCGCGAGCGCGGATTACAAACTGAAGTGGTCCGGGGCGCCTCGCGCGAACTACACCTATCAGTACTACTATGACGGCTTCGGACGCCTGACCGACGCGCAGATGGATTCGACGTTCGGTCCTTATAGTCGGAAATGGATAAGATACGATTCCAATGGGAATCGGTTGTCTTTTCACCGGGGCCCGGATCCCACCGTATTTACTTACCGGAGGGGAACGAATAAGATTACCCTGGGCAGGGAACCGCCCAGTAAAAGCCTCACCCATCTAATCGGCTATTCACAAAAAGGTAATGTCGTATATCACAATCGGCCGAACGTCGGCGATCGTTTCGTTTATGATGAGGTTACCAACCGGACGACTCATTTCGAGCGCAAGGTTCGCGGCGCCGTCAGGGCGAAGCTGGACTTCCAATACGACGCGGCGGATCAGCGGGTCTTGAAAACCAGCGCTCTGGACGCTTCCAGTACATACTACGCTTATGGTTTGGATGCGCGGCCTCTTTTTACCATCAAGACGAAGTCCAATGGTACAAAAACCGTCACGCGCTACATTTACGGCCCCACGGGATTGATTGCCCTGGAACAGAACGGTCAACCGTATTTCGTTTTGAAGGATCGCCAGGGTAGTACGCGCGTCGTGTTGGACGGCAACAAGAAGGTGAAAGCCTATTTCAACTATACGCCCTTCGGCGATCTGATGAGCACCCTGAGTAAAGCGGCTATCGATATGCCCTATCGTTATACCGGACAGGAATACGATCCCGAGACGGGGCTTTATAATTATCACGCGCGCTGGTATGATCCCGGGCTGGGCCGTTTTTACGGCGTCGACCCGGCGGACCAGTATACATCGCCCTATGCCTACGCGCTGAACGATCCCATTTTGTATACGGATCCCAGCGGCGAATTCGCGGGATATATAGCGCTGTTTGCCGTTATGGCAGGAGTAGCTCGACTCGCCCTGGAGTACGGCGCGCTGAATTACATGGAGGGCGAACAAGCGCGCATGCACGCGACTCCCGCTTCGCGCGGAAGCACCGGCCCGTTTCCTTCGGCCACGCCTTTGTTTTATGTAAACCCCGGCTCCCGGGCAATTGACCTGGAGTATGAACGGACGGGACTCCCGACCTATTTCCCGGCTTCGGAGCTGGATAATTTTCGCGTCGATTTCAAGGACGGCCGGCTGTATCGCCGGGGGACCGACCAGCTAATCGATACCGGAGGACGCGGACTGCGTTATGTGATCGACGCGCGCGGAGACTGGTATATCGCGCGTGCCGAGGATTCGCGCGCCACCCACGAAGCCGACGCTCTCCGATGCATGAATTTCAAGTGGCGTATGTGGCGGCGCTCCTTACCCCGGGAGCGAATGGGTCATTTCTGGACCAGTCCGAGTTGTGTGACGTATCGCCTGCACCATTCCAGTTTTACGGCCGGCGGTTCGGTCCAGGCGGCCGGCCAGATCCGGGTTCGCGGGGGTCGCATCGAATACATGGACAGAGCGAGCGGCCACTACAGACCTTCGCCCTATCAGTGGATCAACGTGAATCGTCAGTTGCGACTGCGCGGAATTACGAAGGACTTCGATTACTATAACGGTTTCGATCCCGCCAACATGCGAAAGGAGATTGCCCCGCGTTAGGGGCGGCGCGCGTTACACGGGAATCGCCTTGATGTTCAGAGCCGCACCGGCGGGGTCATGACCTCGAACTTGATGCCCTTTTCATTGAGGCGATTGACCAGCGCCATGCCCATGGCGCCCGCGGGCGTCGTCACGCCGCCCTTGATGGGAGCCTGCTTCTTGTTGGCCAGGAAGATCATGGCGGACTCGGCCAGCATTTTGGCCGTCTCGGTATAGCCGGGATCGCCGCCACTCACGCGCGTGATGACCTGTTCTTCTCCCGCCTCGGCGATGAAGATCACCTGGAAGTAGGACCGCGCCCGTTCTTCCTCACTGGGCCCTTCGCCCTGCTTGAAGACGTTCAGCAGCAGGTCTCGCGTCGGTTTCAACTGGGCTCCCAGAAAGATGCCGCCCACGCCGATGCCGAGCATGCCCACGGTAAGCAGGGACCCCACGGCGATGAACTGGCCGTATTTGAAATCCGGTCCGTATTCGTCGGGCCGTACGCGAGCGCTGCGCGCAACGATGAACGGATCGATGACCGGCATGGGAATGGCCCAGGCGTCCAGTTCGTCGACCTTGTGAAAGTTCGTTTCCAGGCCGCCCGCGGAGAGATTGCTTTGTAGATCCTCGAAGCTGCCCTCGGACATGGCATTGATGGCCGAGGCCCAGGTGCCGCCGGAGGGTTTGCCCTGGGAGTTGACGAAACCCTTCACGCTTCGAGGCGCGTCCGCCGGCAATTGGCTCGCGGCGAAGAGCGCGCCCAGGTCCGCGGGGATGCTGTCGAAACCGCAACAGTTAATAATAAAGACTCCGGCTTCCCGGGCCGCCTCATCGTATTTTTCCACCAGGCGATTTACGTATTCGGGTTCCCCCGTGATGTCCAGATAGTCCGTGCCCGTTTTGATGCAGGCTTGCACCAGCGGTTCGCCGTACTGGGCATAGGGGCCCACGGTCGTGGCGACGACCTTCGACCGCGCGGTCATGCCTTCCAGGGATTCCATGTCCGCGGTATCGCACAGGATCAGTTCGGCTTCAACGTCGGGATTGATGCGTTGCATGCGCGCGAGCGCGTCTTGAAGCTTGCGTTCATTGCGACCGGCCAGTGCCAGCTTGAGTTTGGTCGGCGCGTTGGCCGCCAGGTATTCCGCCGTCAGTCCGCCGGTGAAACCGGTGGCGCCGAAGACGGTAATGTCGAATTCCTTTTTGGTCTTGCTTCGCGTCGCCGTTGCTTTCGCGGGGGACTTCTTCGTGGTCGTCTTTTTCGCCATGGCGCAACCTCCCCGGGGGCCGGGGAGGCGTCAAGGGCTTCGCCGCCGAGGCGAGAGCACGCGCTTTCAGGTCGAATCGCCTGGGGCGAATTCGTAGCGATTGGCCCGCTTGAAAGTGCCCAGGTCGTTGAAGCGAACGCCGTAACGTTTCATGGCCGGGTGCGCCCAGGGAGTGATGATTTGTCTCATATAGAAGGGCTGGTTGACCACTAGATGATGAATCCCATGGGTTCCGCCGAAATTGAAACAGAACAATTGAAAGGGTGCCAAAAACCAGGGTTGCAGGACCTGAGTTTGTCGCAACAGTCCCGCGGCGCCGCGAGGGATATCGCCGAAGTAGTGCATGCTGGACGAGACCAGTTGCAGGGAAAACTGCCGCAGGACATTGGGCAGAATATAGACGACGCCCAGGAAATTTAGAACGGCGCCCGCCGCCGCGACTTCCGCGCTCACGACGATGCCCCAGTCCAGCCAATGATTCAATACGCTGAACAGGTTCCAGGCAATCAACGATTGCAGCAAGACCGTGAACATGGCGTGAATGGGAAAGGCCGCGCGCGTCATTTCGCCCGCGTCGAAACCGCGAATTTGCTTTTTGAGTTTGGGCGCGTTCAATAGAAACGCCAGGTTCTGATCGAACATGACCAGCAGACGCTTGAAGTTGTAGCGCATGCCGTTGCCGATCATCTGCTCCTCGATATCCGTGAGCTGACCCGACTCCTGATGATGCAGGCTGTGAATCTTTTTGCGGTAGAACGGACTGGGCGTGTTGCCGCGAAACAGCCAGACGCCGTACATCATCATGGTCTCAATCCAGGTGCCCTTGAAGTAGAGATCATGGATCAGGTCGTGCTCGATCTCATGAAGCAACGACGCGAAAAAGGCGTTCAGCAATAGCGCCGACCACCAGGGAATCGCCTCAAAAAAATACAACGCGGAAACACCGACCATCGCGCTCGCGGATAACAGGAAGATCCCCAGCCCGATGGCGTCGCGTTTCTCCAGGATGGGAAAGCGTCGTTTCAATCGTTTTTCGGCATAACGTATAATTTTCGAGATTTTGCGGACGCGCTGCTTTTCCGTCAAGGAGACGGGCCGCGCCCGGAGGCCCGCCGCGGGGCGTTCGAGAGTCGCATTCATTTGTATTTCCTCCCTTACGAGATGGGGAAGAATAACACGGACGGTTTCGACGATCGTCCGAAACGATAATTTCACACCAAAAAATGAGTCCGGAATTATAAGATTGGGCCCCATGTCGCCGAAGGGGCGTGGTTCTCGAATGTCCCCGTTCCGCCCCGTCGAGGCGGACGTCCGTGTCCGCGTCGACGGGGTGGGGCCGTCCTGGCCCCGGCGGAAGGGGAATTCGCGACCACGCCGCGGCGAATGTTGCCCAATTCATAATCAGTGGTCGCGTTGGGAGCGAAGAGTCAATTTGCAGTATGAGTCGGCGGGCCATGTATGTAGACTTGATGGTGCCGGAGAGCAAAAATTTAGCTCTATATGATGGATTCAAAATAGGCGGCTGAGAATTTTTTTCCGTTTTCTGTAAAAGTATGAAGCCCTCGGCCCGACGGGCGCTCAATGATATCGTTCAATACCATGAAGGTTATAATGTCGGTGTCAGTTTTTTCTGGATCTAACATTCTTCCCTGAGCGACTCGATTTAAGATTTCTTGAATTGCATCCTGATGATTTTGAAAGGCTCGATTGATTTTGGCAATCAGTGGCTGCGATATAGAATCGTCTGATACTGTCGTTGGGACACTTTCTACTGAAGGTTCTGATTCGCCACCTAAGCGTGAGCGCAATGCTATTATTTCCTCGTCCTTTGCATTCAATGACTGGGCATGTTGAACGGAAATTTCCTGTATTGATTTACGTAGCCGAAGGGATTCTTCCGCGGTCAACAGACGCGACTGGTTTATTTTGTTTACGATGCTGGTTTTTCGAAATTCTACCCACGACCATAGGACAGTGATACCCCAGGATAAGAAAGGGTATAGAATCGTATACGCAATAGCTGAACAGAGTGGCAGCCAATAGTTGTTTAGCGGGTCTGTATGATTTTCCCTGATAATTGCAAGGGTAAATTCCGGCGGTCGGTCGGATGGGGCTGCGAAAAGTGTCCAGATAATCTGCCAATTAAAGATACTCCACGCAATCGCCAGGCTGACGAAAAAAGGGCTGCTGATACGCTCCTTTAAGAATTCGTAAGTGCTGGTCACTAGTTTTTCAAGCATGGGGTGCCTGCCTTGACGCTGGAATCATTTCTGTTAGGTTCTGCGCTATTTCCATGGGGCGATTCGCGTGGGTCCTTCTGGAAATACCTCTTCAGGGTAAGCTACTTTAAATCAATCTCATTCACGCAGAACTGTCCGGACGGGTGTGTGGACACCTTGCTTGCGCCCAGTTTGGCGCCGACTTTGGCGGCCCGGGCGGAGGCGACTTTCATGGCGCCGGGGCCGTCGCAGCCGGGCGTGATGATCAGCAGACGATCAAAATCGCCCCAGCTCTTGAACAAATGGCGATTGTCGTTGTAGGCCGTGCCCCCGGCGGGGATGGCGCGGGTGCGCAGGAGCAGGTCGATTTCCGTGCCCTGCTGGCGAAGCACGGGCGGCTTCGGCGGCACATTGTACATGTTATTGATGATGATGTGCTTCTTCTTCGGGTCGATGGTGTTCGCCGTCCAGCGCGCCGGGTCGAAGAATTCGCGTTTGTCTCCCGAGTAGCAGAACGGACGAGCGTTCGCGGAAAAATAGCCCTCGGTGAACAGGCCGTTTTGCATGTAGAGCATGCTCGCGCCGAGCGCCGTCAGGAGCAGCGCCAGGGCCGGTCCCGCGAAGTCCCACTTGCGGCTGTTCGAACGTTCATTGAGCGCCCCGGGGATGCGCGTGATCCAGATCACGGCCAGAAGAACCAGCGCCGGCAGGAAATGAAAAATATGTCGGTCCTGCTTATTGGGTGAAAGGAATTCCTGCGCCAGAAATTGCACCCACAGGATCACGGTTACCGCTACCAGCGGCGACTGCAAAAGCCCCAGCGCGAAGGCGAAAGCACTTCGAAAGACCGAGCCTTCCCCGGGAGGTTCGCCGCCGGGCATGCGCGAAAATCGCGCCAGCTTATAGGCGCCGATACCCAGCAGCATTCCGCCCAGCACCAGCGCGATGGGCCAGGTTTGATCGAAGGTATGATTCAGCAACGTATCAAAGAAGCTCGAGCGAAAGAGCTTCGAGGTATCCAGACCGGGCGGCGGCACCCACTGGGTTCCGCCGATCACGGCGCTGAAGCGATCCGGATTGGAGAAGAGCCAGACCAGGGTCGGGAAAATTCCCAGCACGTAAAAGTGGCGCATGCTCGCCGGAACGATGTCGGCCAGGGCGGCGCGAAATCGCCATGCGTAAATATTAAAGTCGACGAAGATGATCAGGGCCACCAGATACATGGCGTAGCGCACGCCGCGCTCATTGGTGCCCTTCGGACCGATCTTGCCCATCTTCGCGGCGATAATCAGCGCGATGAGTCCGCCGATGATGAGCGCGTAGACCGCCAGCCGACCCTTGCCGTAGTAGTCGCCCAGGGCGCGCCGCGCGAAACCGATGTAGGAGCCGGGTGCTCGCGCGAATTCGCAGACGGCCAGGCCGATGAAGAGCATGACGGCGTAGGGATACTTGCTGAGCGTCACGCCCAGGATGGAAACCACCAGGCCAATCTTGACGCCCCGGCTCACGGTACGTTCGGATTCGTTACGAGGGAAGCGAAAGGTCGTGATCTGGTCCGCCGGAATGTCCTCGGGGCGCGGATAGAGTTGCTGGTAGGCGCGAAAGATAAAATAGACGGCCCACAACAGAAAGAACATGCCCTGCGTTTCCAGCATGGACGCCAGACTGTAAGCCGGCAATTGCTTCGAATGAATCAAGAGCAGGCTGGTCAGGAATGCCGCGGCCGCGCCGGTGAGGGCCGTTGGAGCCATGCGCATGCCGATGAAAATCAACGAAGGGAACAACAGAGCGTAAAAGAAGAGCGAAATGAGGGTATCGGCCTCGGCACTGGGTCCGTTGGACGAAAGGCCGAACAGCAACAGCGAAATCGTCGGCCGCAGGGGCGGCCAGGTGTTCGCGCGATAGTAGGAAGCGACGACATTGCCGATATTTCCCGCGCGGAGATCCTGAAAGCGATCCAGCGCCTGGATCATGCGGATATTGCCGTCCCACTGAAGCACGTCCTTCGAGGGACAGGTCTGCATGTAGACGCGATGGTAATTGGATACGGCCGTCCCCGCGGTGAGAAGGGTCGCCAGAATCAGGGCCAGGGTGAGCGCGCCCGTGAGGACTTTCATCAGCGCTCGCGGCCCCAGGTGATGTGCAGGTTCAGGAAGTAGTTACTCACCAGCGCAACCACCGTGGCGATGCCGTTGTTCGTGAGTTCGCGCAGGGTCTCCGACATGGCGCCTTCCATGAAACCATTGTTGTGCAGGAGATGGTAGGTGCCCGTGTGCACGATGAAGCCGAACAGGCTGATGAATTCGAAGACCGTGAAGCCCCAGAGGTTCTCCAGG
>CAZGYS010000220.1:0-9557 GCA_964530305.1 uncultured Leptospiraceae bacterium | reverse complement strand
TACACTCTTTCCCTGGTCATCATGAGCTGGTAGCCTTTCCAGGGACCGGCGACGTTCCACTCCATGGTTTGATCCGGTTGGGACAAAAACATGAAAGCGTTCGCCTCTTGCTCGGTTGGGGAGCGCGAATCGTCAATGGGTTGGAAATCCTGCTTGAGCGAAATGTGATACATCCGCGTACGGACGGGCGGCGATGAAAGCCGCACGTCGGGACTGTCCCCGTAGCGAATCACGCACAGGTCTCCGGAAACGCGTCCCCGCAGCCTGGTGTATTCCAGGAAACTCTCCAGGGTATCCAGCATTTCGATGCCGTCGATTGTATCGAGATTTGCCATGGTGGTTCCGGCGGGGGCGTAGTCCGCGTCGAGGGGATTGTGCTCGGGCGAACTCAACGCGTCAACGAAAAGCGCGCGCGCTCTCGCCTTCATTTCAGGCCCGCCGATTTCAGCCACCCGGCGCTTCGGGCTTTGATTTGCGCTCGCATGCGGGACAGGAGCTCCTTGCGGCTCAGTTGCCAGTAGACGCGGCCGCGACGCACGTAAATGTGATCAAGCCAGCGACCGCCGCGTCCCTCAATGAGTTTCCTGAACTTATGGATGTTCTCCTGCTTGAAGCGACTGTTGAAAGTATTAAACAGAACGACGGACTTGCCCTGAAAGCGATTCGCCTGGACGACGGCCCAGAGGGGAACCGCGGGGCGATACCACCAGATCGGCCCGCCGATGAAGACTAATTTGTAAGGACGAAGGTCGACCGACGCCGGGGTGATTTTGGCCGAGGTTTTCTCGTCCAGGGCGTCGCGACTCGCCTTTTGATTCCCCAGCACGCCCACCGGGTATTCGGGCGCGCGAATGCGAACCAGGTCGGCGTTGAAGCGACGGGCAATGTCCCGGGCGACCGTCCAGGTCGTATCGGTTCGGGAATAGACCAGTACCAGGACCCGGGCTTTCTTTTTTGCCTTTATGGAGTCCTTGTCCCCGTCTTTTGAGGCGAGCAAGGTCGCCCCGGAAAGTATCGGGACCAGGCCCAGGCACAGCAGCAGCCGGAGGGGGCCGCGGCGAGTGGCCCGGCGTGTCCACCGGAGCAGACCGTTCACGGAGTCATGCGTCATGGTGTTACTATATACCATGGCCGGGCAAAGGCACCTATACATTTTGCCTTTTTTTAGAAACAAATAGCATGCGCCGTAAACCGGAATTTGTCCAGGACATTCCGGTATATGTACTCACGGATTTCCGCCGGGCGTGTTACCTTCTCTTTCGAATCACAAACCGAAAGGAGATTATGCATGAACCCGAGTATACCCGAGGAAAAATTAAACGTCGTGAAGGCCCTGGCCGAATTCGCGGTGCGGCCCATGTTTCGCACGCCGGTGCACAAGACGCCGGAAGACCATGGCGTGAGCGATTACGAGGATGTCTTTTTCACGTCCGCGGACGGAGTGCCGCTGGAAGGGTGGTGGATCAAATCGCCCGGATCCAACCGGCTGATCATCGCCAACCATCCCATGCCCATGAGCCGTTCCGGCTTCACGGGACACTGGGGGCCGCCCTGGAGCAATGTGGACGACATCGAAATCGATTTCGTCAAGGCCTACGCGCATCTGGTCCGAGCCGGATACAATGTGCTTGCCTACGACCTGCGCAACCACGGCAACAGCGGGGCCGCCAATGGTGGGATCTGCGGGATCGGGCGTTACGAGTGGCGCGATTGCGTCGGCGCGAAACGCTTTGTCGATTCTCACCCTCAACTCGGCAAGATGACCGTCGGACTGTTGAGTCGTTGCACCGGCGCCAATGCTCAATACGAGGCCATTCATCGCAATCCCGAACTGTTCGAAAACGTGAAGTGCATGATGAGTCCCCTGGCGGTTTCCATGACCGCGCTCATGAGCACTTTCGCCGGGCTCCAGGGAGTGGGTGAATACATGGAAGTCATGGACCAGGAGCAGCAAAAACTGGGCGGCTTTCGCAACGGCGATATGGACCCGCGCAAATTCGCTCCGGCCGTGAAGATGCCCGTCTTGATGTCTCAGGTGAAGGACGACGCCTGGACCGACAACCCCAGGGATGGGGCCGAGATCTTCGATTTGCTGGGTTCCAAAGAGAAGGAGCTCTACTGGATCGAAGGAACGAGTCGGCGCTTTGACGGATACAACTACTTCGGTAATCATCCGGAAAAGATGATCGCTTTCTTTGACAAGCACATGAAGTAGCGAACACGCCCGGCGAACGCACAAAGGGATGGGGCGAGCCCGTGAATGGACTCGTCCCGTTTCTTGCGCCGGCGTTCAGTTTCGCGGAGCCAGGCGATTGCCTTCGCGCTGGAGAACGAGCACTTCGCTTCGACCGGTATCAACCACCGCGATGCGATTCTGATTCGTCCTGGTCAGCGAGACGGGCTGTATGAGCGTAAAGCGACAATCGGATCCGTAGTCCGTGCGTTCCATGGAAAGCGTGCTCACGGTCCCGTCGGGAGCGATGATGCGAATCGCCGCGTTTTCGCTGTCGGCCACCAGCAGTGAACCGTCGTCGTCCACCATCAGGCCGGTGGGAGCACGGAATCGCGCCGCGGCGCCGACGCCGTCAGCGAAGCCGGCCGTGCCGTCGCCCGCGATGCTGGTTACCACGCCGCCGGTATCGATTTTTCGGATCTGGTGCGCGGATTTGTCGGCCACGTAAAGATTGCCGGCCGGATCAATGGCCAGCCCGACGGGTTCCATGAATTGCGCGGCGCCGGCCGTGCCGTCCGAGATTCCCGAGACGCCGGAGCCCGCGTAGGTACTCACCGTGCCGTCGCCCTGAATGCGGCGAATGACGTGATTGCCCGCGTCGGCCACGTAGATATCGCCGTCGTGATCCAGACGCAAGTCGGCGGGCGAATTAAATTGAGCCGTTGCGCGATTGCCGTTTACCAGGCCCGCCGTACCCGTGCCGGCGAAGTCCGTGAAGGAACCGGTGTCTTGATCGAGCGCGCGAATGCGATGGTTGCCGGCTTCCGACACCAGCAGGCCTGCGTCCGTGTGGATCAGTCCCATTGGTTGATTGAGCTGCCTATTGCCCGCGCCCGGCAGTCCGTTACCAAACCAGGTCCAGGCCGCGTCCACGGGGGCCTGGTAACGTTCGTCGCCTACGCGCGTTTTCGAACGCAACAGGCGATGATTCTCGCTTTCGGCAATCCAGGTCCGTCCGCCGACGAACAGCACCGTACGGGGCCGCGCCGCGGAACCGGAAAATTCGAAGAGATTAAATTGCGGTGGTTCCGTGAACGTATTGCCAGGCAGGCGACCGAAGCCGGACATGAAAGTGGTGCCCGCTCTCGGGCTCGCCAGGGCGAAGAGTTCGAAGTCGTTGAACTTTACGGGATGGGAATCCAGAAAATCCAGATCCGATTTCCCCGTGCCGCTCGGATCAGTGTGATGTACGATTCGGCCTTCCGTGCAAAGCTGACTGGTGCCCAGCACAAAGGCCCGCGCGGCGGCGCGTCGTTCCGGCAAGGCGCAGGGCGCGCTTTCGACCGATGCCGACATGGCCAGGAAGGCCAGTCGACAATCATTGACTCTCTCGCGCACCTGTTGCGTGCGATTCGGTCCACCGACGTTTGCGAAGAGATAGCAACCGTTTACCGCCGACAGCAATGCGATCAGTGCCGCGGCCAGGGCAATCTCTCGGTTGTTTCCCATGGCGGCATAGCCTGGCACATCCTCTGAATGATGTCAACCGGGCGAAAACTATTTTGCCCTGGGAATTTCCGTGATTTGTCCTATTTTTTATGCAATTCGCACATTGCAAATACGCGTTGCAGCGGATAAAGTGCGGGCATGGGTGAATCGGCATGACTTTTAAAAATACGACGACGGAATTTGGATTAATTTCCAAAAGTCTGCACTGGGGCGTAATTCTGATTTTTCTGGCCCAGTTTTTTCTGGCGGGAACGATGAAGGAACTTCCCAACGACGGCGCGGCGCTGGGGATGTCGAAATGGGCGCTCCATGATTTGCACAAATCGCTGGGCGTCCTGGTTCTGCTGCTGGGAATCTTTCGAATCTACTGGCGTGTGTCCGGTGTCTTGCCGGAATGGAAGCAAGCACTCAGTACGCTGGAGGCCAGGCTGGTCGGCTTTACCGAATGGGGTCTGCTGTCGCTCATGATTGCGATGCCGGCCACCGGCTATTTGATGTCGAACGCGGGCGGCTTTCCCGTTAAGTTCTTCGGGTTGTTTACCTTGCCGGCCGTCATTGGAAAGAGCAAGGCCGCGGGCGAACTTTTTCACGAACTGCACGGAATTTGCGCCATGCTCGTCATGGTCATCGTCGCACTCCACCTCGGGCTTATTCTGAAACGTACCCTGGTGAACAAGGATCGTTTCATCTTTCGCATGATCTCGAAGCAGTGAGCGTGTCTCCACGACATTGAGCTCTTCGGCTTGATCGGGTTCACCGGTCGACCATGAAAGCGTTGTTTGGATATGCTTGCCCGGATTATCCGGGGAAATTGGCGCCCTATGCTCCATCAGGATTGCGGGACGGGCGTGAAGAGGAATAATAAAAAAGGCCCTTCCCAAACCTCGGATGCGAAGCGTGACTTCACGGAAGGGTTTGGGAAGGACCTACGGAGAAGGAGGGATTCGAACCCTCGGTGCTTTCGCACACAAGCTTTCCAAGCCTGCACCATAGACCACTCGGACACTTCTCCCAATGGAATCGAGACAGTCCGGTGAATCCGCCGGTCCCGTCAAGCCATTTAGAAATCGCCCGGGGGCCTGAAATCGGTCCGGGGTGCCCGACCAGACCAGGCGGCCGAAAATAAAACTTGATTAATTTTCTGATCCCGGCTCCCATGCTTGAGATCGATCGGGGCGGCAAGCGCCTGGGCGAGGCTCATGTCGCGCAAAGTCAGCATACTTATCATCGAACAGGACCCGGAGGAAGTCGCTCGGCTGGAGAGCCTGGTGGCGGACCTGGGCTTCGAGGTCCGAAGCGCGTCCGGAGGCCCGGCCGCGCTCGAAATCGCCCGCGCATGGAGACCCCATGTGGTCATGTTGAGCGCGCACCTGGACGATTTTCAGCCCGCCCAATTTATCGAATCATTTCTGGAAAACGGGGACGCTTCCTTCGTACTCATGGCGGATGAATCCCTGGCGGAACCGCCCGAGGAACTGGTGGAGCACATCAGTGAACTGATTCGCAAGCCCATTCAACCCTATGAACTTCGCCTGCGCCTCCGTGCCGTCAGTCGAGGGCTGGCGGATCGTTCTCGGATGAAGGCCCGCATTCGGGATCTGGAACGGGAGAAGGATCTGATTTCCCGCTATGTTTCCCAGGAGCTGCGGGAGAAGATCCTGGATCAGGAGACGGGTAAGGACCATCAGTACGTTACTTCCAGTATTCTGTTCTTCGACATTCGTAACTCCACCCGCATCGCCGAGCAACTGGAGCCCCATCAGTTCGCCGAATTCCTGGGTGAACTCATCTTCGACGTCATGGACTTGATCTACGGCAACGGCGGTTTCGTAAATAAACTGCTGGGCGACGGATTGCTGGCTACGTTCGGCTGCCCGGACGTGGGCGAACAAGACGCGTTGAACGCCTGCCTCACGGCCGTGCAGATTCGCAAGCATCTGGAGCTTTATAATTCCCTGCGTAGCGATGTTCTCAAGGAGCCCGTCGCCGCGGGGCAGGGGATTGCCACGGGTACGGTTTTCGCCGGCACCATCGGCTCGGTGCATCGCATGGAATACTCCGTGCTCGGGGACCCGGTAAACATCGCCGCGCGCTTGCAGGCCCTGACGAAACTGGCGGGCGCCGATATTCTCATCGACGAAGCAACGCGAGCCCCGGCGGGAGACGCCCTCGTCGCGGATAAGATTGATATGACCCATGTGCCGGGTCGCCTGGGCAAACTGGATATTTACAGCTTGTTGAGCGCGCGGGAGGATGCTCGATGAATCATAACGTAGTACAAAGACGCACTCAAGGGAACTTTCGCGCGCGGCGATTCGCTTTGCTCCTTATGGCCACGTTGCTCTTTCCGGCGCTTACCGCCTGCGGCGCGCTGCAATTGTCGGTGGCGAACTTCAAACTGGAAAATTTTAAGCCGGCCTGGTTGAGCCCCGGTAAGACCACCTTCGACCTCAAATACGATCTCACCGTGAATTCGGAGTTCACCTTCGGATTGCCGGTGACGGTGGACGAATTCGACGTGGGTCTCTACCTGGACAAGGATCGCCTCATCGATTCGCGCTTGCCCTCCGGCGTGGACGTGATCCCGCTGGGGCAGCCCATGGGTCTGGTGAGTCGCGTGGAGCTTGGAAAAGTGGCGGGATTGACCGGGCGCATTCCGGAGCTGATTCGCCGCAAGAACTGGCCCCTGGGTCTGCGGGGCGGCGTGGACATGAACGTAGGCCCGCGCGATTATGACCTGAAAATCGACCAGGCGCGGAATATTCCGAACCCCTGGCACGACGAAAAACTGCGCGAGAAGTTCAAGGAACACATGAAGCAGTACGTTAAGGCCGAGCTAAAGAAACGCTTCACGCCCAACTTCTTAAAAAAGAAAGACCAGCCCGAACTCTAAACCAGGTTCACCGCCCCGGCCGGCGCTTCATCAGGCGAACGACTTCCCGCCGGCCCCAGGGATCGTGAATCAAGACGACGTCTCGTTCGAGGCGCGGTTGCGTGAGCATATCGCGGGCGACTTTCCGAAAACGACGCTCATTGTAATAGTACAGGCGACGCATGCGGGCATCCGACACTTCCCGAATCAGGCCGCCGGGCAAGACGCGAACATAAAAGTCGTGGGTCTGTTCGCGACCGACCCGACTGAACATCACCCCGCGTCCTTGCTGTTGAAAGGGACCGAGATTCGTAAGTTTCATGAACAGCACGATGGGGTCGTGCCAGGACTTCAGGATGAAAACCTCGGGCGAAAGGGGATTGGAGGGGTTACGCGGCATGGGACCGCGATAGCCGCGATTGTTGCGATAGTATCCGCTCTGCCTGAATATCGGCGGTAGAAAAAAGGCGTGCCGACAATAGCCACCCGCGCGAAGATTTCGCCGCGAAAGAAGCGTGCAATCGCCTCGGTTACAGTGAACACCGAGGCCCAGCGGGTAGAGCATGTAGCTTCCTTTCAGATCGGCGCACTCCCGCGTTGCGCGCAGACGGCCGTCTCCCGCCGCGAAGGTACACCAGCGGGCCAGGGACAGCAGCAGGTCCGTGCGTGGGCGGACATAGTAGTCGCCTTTGCGGGGCGATTCGATCTGTTTTCGGGCGACTCGAACGTTCTCGCCGGTTCCCGGTTCCGGCGCCAGCGTGGTCAGGAGATTTCGACGCATGGCGCGTCCGATGTTGTAGGGTTGATGTTTGCAGATGGAGCCCGTGCCCTTTGCGTCGGACGGTATGGCGGTCATGGCCGCGAATAACGCGAACGCCGTTCCCAGCGCCGCCACGCCGAAAATCGAGCCGAGCACCGCGCCGGTTTTCGTTTCATGGAATCGTCCGCGGATCACGCGCCCAGGTGCTCCCGTAATTCGCCGATGTTTTCCAATACCGCGTCCGGGCGTACCATCGAACGCGAAACGATTTCAGGGCGATACTTCCCGGTCTTCATGAGCACGCCCTTCAGTCCCGCCGCCTGCGCGCCGCCCACGTCCGATTCGATATCGTCGCCCAGCATGGCGGTTTCGCCCGCGGGACTCCCCAGGCTTTCCAGCGCCGCCTCGAAGAACGAAGACGTGGGTTTGCCGATGATCTCGGCCTTGCGACCGGTGGCGTATTCCAGGCCGGATACGAAGGCGCCGATGTCCAGCTTTAAGCCCTTGCCGGTCTGCCAGTAACGGCCCTTGTGCAGGGCGATGAGCCGCGCGCCGTACATCAGCATCTCAAAGGCCTGATTTAAAATCTGGTAGTTCCACTTTTCGCCGATGTCCCCGATGACGATGACGTCCGGGTTCGTATGGGATGTGGGAAATTCCGCGAAGTCCTTTTTCGTGTCTTCATTGAGCAGCAGGTGACAACGGGGTTTACCCAGTTTTCGCAAATGCATGACCGCCGCGCGGCCGGGGCTGATGATTTCGGATTTATCCACCGGCAGACCCATCTCATTGAGAGCATGGTGCAGGGTATCCAGGGAGCGCGTGGTCGTGTTCGTGATGAAGCGTCGCGGGATATCGCGCGCCTTGACCATTTCAATGGTCTCCGCGGCGCCTTCCAGCGGAGTGCCGTCGACGAAAAAGACGCCGTTGAGATCGAAGAGATAAGCTTTGACACCGGAAAAAAATTCCATCACGCCCCCGCCTTAATCGAATCTTAACTTTATTGTGGGAGGTATGAAATCGGAATGAAAAGCTTTTTTTGAAGCCCTGAGGCGATTTTTTATTGCCCGAGACCGGACGCGGTCGCTTCTTGTGGTGAGCCCATGGCCTTCGATCTCTTCGTAAAATCATTCACCTATCATATTGAAAACCTCGGGCGTCAGCTCCTGGAACCCTCCTGGACGAACTTCGTTTATTTACTGATCGGCCTATCCCTGTTTTTCTGGTTTCTGGAAATCGTCATCCCCTGGCGCAAGCAGCAATCGCGCGTGCGCAAGGATTTCTGGCTCGACGGTTTCTACATGTTCTTTAACTTGTTTATCTTTCCCATTCTGGGTTTTGCCGCCATGGCGGACTTGACGGGCTTCTTTTACAAGAGCGTGCTGGGCTCCGCCGGCATTACGAACACCGTCATTCTGGAAGTTCGATCCTGGCCCTACCTCGCGCAGCTTCTGCTCCTGTTTCTCGTGCGGGATTTTGCTCAGTGGAATGTACATCAATTGCTGCATCGCGTGCCCTGGCTGTGGGAGTTTCACAAGGTTCACCACTCCGTGGAACAAATGGGTTTCGCCGCGCACCTGAGATATCACTGGATGGAGAACATCGTTTATCGCCTGTTTGAAAGCCTGGTGCTTTCCTTGATTGGTTTCGGAGTGCGGGATTTCTTCATCGTGTATCTGTTCACGCTGGCCGTGGGGCATTTCAATCATTCCAACATCAAGATTCCCCTGGGGCCCTTGCGATTTATTTTCAATAATCCCCAGATGCACATCTGGCATCACGCGAAGCATACGGGTTTTCCCCACGGAGTGAACTTCGGGCTGACCTTGAGTCTGTGGGACTATCTCTTCGGCACCGCCTATGTTCCCCGGGACGGTCGCGACGAGCCGCTGGGTTTCGACGGGATGGAAGAACATCCCACCAGGCTTCTGCCCCAGCTATTGCACCCCTTGCCCGCGCTCTTCTCCCGAAATCGGGCCCAGGATCCGCCCGCCGACCCCGCGGGCAAGACCTGAAATTAGACTGGCCGGCCAGCCGGTTTTTCCGGGATATGGCCCTGTTTGACGGGGGTAACAGTGCGTTCGTATTCAAGGGCGATCAAAATCGCCATTTCACTCATTCTAGCGACGGGTTTCATCAGCGTGACCGGTTCCCTTACCGCGGATACCCTGGTGCTCAAGAACGGCCTGCGGATCTACGGCAAGGTCATTCAGCAATCAACCACTCACCTTACCATTCGCACG
>CAZGYS010000219.1:8187-9600 GCA_964530305.1 uncultured Leptospiraceae bacterium | reverse complement strand
CCCCTTTATTGAAGTAAAGCGCGTGAATGATGTGACCCACATAGGCGATGACCGCCAGACCGCCCAGGGCCGCGTTCGCGTTGCGATCCCGGTTGAAGAGGGCCTCCTGACGTGAAGCCGCCGTCACGGTCTGGGCGCCGTTCAATAGAAAGGCCTCTCGCTGGGACGCCGTGGCAAGACTATTGAAATAGACCGAAAGCGCCAGGGGATTGTTGAAGAGCTGGTAGTAGGGATTGCCCGAAAGTTCCGCGGCGCGATTGTTCGCGCTTTGCTGGTAGTACAAACTGCCGCTCAAAAAGCCCGCCACGGACGTGGCCCAGAACATGGCCCAATAATAATTGCCCTTGTTGAACTGGGGCAGGCCCGGCACGGCCGTCTCCCACTTCCAATCCCGAAACGTTTCGCGATAGATGTGTCCCAGATAACCCAGCACGGCAACACCGCCGATGATAGCCTGGTTTTTCTGATGGCGCCCGTACTTCGCGGCCTGGGCCGCGTTGGATTGTTGCGCCACGAGACCCAGGGTCAGGACTTCCTCGTTGGTAAAGGGGAGAAAGGAGCGGGCGGTTAAAAGCACCAGCGGTTCGGCGAAAAGATTCTGCAGTGAGTCTCCATTGCGCGCGGCGATGGCGCTGTTGGCCGCCGCCAGTTCGCTCATGGCCCCCGCGGCAAGAGCCCCGAAAGCGCCCATCCAGATATAACCTTCTAAATCGTCATCGCGCGAAAGCTGCGCCAGGCCGGGAGCCAGCGGGCCCCAGGCCAAAGGCGCCCGGGTATAGGGCAGGCCCGGTTGGCGACGGGCGGCCGCGGTGGGACGGTCCGGCGAGAAAGGCGGCAGCTCCACCTTTACCTTTTCCGGTTCCTTTTTCTTCACGACGGCGACGGTCTTTTTTCGATAAGTAATGCTGAAGGCGCCCACGCCCCGAAACTCCTTGTTACCGGGATTCGTGAGCACCAGATCGTAAGAGCCGGGACGCACCGTTTTCGTATCCACCGTCACGACGATGAGTTTATTGCTTTCGACCCGACTCGAAATCAGACGCAAATCGCCTTCGCCCGAGGCGAAGCGTACGCGGGTCACGCGCAGAAAGTTGTCTCCCGTGATGCGAATTTCGCGCGGACCGCTCTCGGCCGGCGTTTCGCCCGCCGGTTTGTCGGTACCCGTTGTGCCCGCTGCCGGCTTATCGCCTCCCGGAGCGTCACCGTTCGGCTTTTCCCCCGCGGGTTGGTCGGCCCCCGGTTTGTCGGGAGCGTTCAAGAGCAGGGCTCGGGGTTCCAGGGCGCTCATGACGGGCGTGCGAATTTGACGCACGGCGAAGGGCAACCAGCCCGACCAGGAGGCCGGGCGCAGGAATTTATTCAAGGCGGCCACGCGGTGCTCGTAATCTCCCGGACGCAGAATCATCTGGATCT
>CAZGYS010000219.1:0-8177 GCA_964530305.1 uncultured Leptospiraceae bacterium | reverse complement strand
GGTTGATGGCCACCCGCTCATTCAGGATCACCTTGCCTTCTCGATCCCGGACCTGGACGCGGTAGCCCCGGGCGCCGCGCACCTTCTTCCATTTGTATACGATTTTTTTCAGACCCAGTTTGGCCGCCGGCGCGGGTTCGGTGGTCTGAGCCAGAGCAGGGCCTCCGCCGGGCAGGGACCCCGGGGCCGGCAGGAGTAGGCCGGCCGCCACCAGGCCGAAAATCGCCCTGAAACGCCTTCTGGAGCCGTTTGAGGGCCGTCTGGATATTTTTGAATAATATGCCATATCAGGAAATTAGGAGCTCTCCTGGATCAATACCGTATTGGACGAGCCGGGCGGACAGGTTTCTAGTCCGTATATACCTCCACACCCTTTTTTATATCGGGTCCGCCGGGCTCGGAAGAGAGGGTGATCCGGAAAGCAACGGCCTCTTCCCGGCTGGTCAGGGACCTTCCGGCCACCCGACCCAGGGCCTGAACGGACCAGCCGAAGCGACCCTTATCCAGGCGGGCCAGATCCGAGAAAACAAAGCGGGTGCCGGTCACCCGGCGATTGGCGAGCATCACCCGCCGGCCGCCCACCAGACGAAACAGGCGCACGCGATAGGCCGTAGCACCGCGACTTTTCTGCCAGCGCAGGGTCAGGGCGTTGAAGCGCGCCATGTCCACCACCGCTTCGCTGGACGGAAACTCCGGCGTGGGCGAAGGCATCAGATTGCTGACGCGAAAGGTTCCCGCGGCACTGCTGGAGAGCGCGGTCTTGCCGCCTTCATCCATGAGTCGGACGCGCCAGTAATAGGTTCCGGGGTTCAAGCCTTTCATTGTAGCCGAGACCGCGGTGATATTCTTGAGACGCGGGCCGCCGCTGAAATCCTTGCTGGACGAAACGTCCACTTCGTAGCGTCCCGAAATACCGGGGCGCTTCCAGACCAGTGAAATGCCCTCCCGCGCCGTCACGAAATCGAATTCGCGATTGGCCGCCGGCGAAAGCAGCGCCAGCTTCACGGCCCCCACGACGTTAAAGGTAGCGGGTTTTGAAAACTCGGTGTAGGCGCGGCCCTGATCGTCCAGTCCCCGCAGGCGCCAGAACCATTTGCCTTCCTGCATGCTCTGCTTCAGGTTCAGGAAGTTCGCGTTCACGACGCGCCGAATGGGCTCCGAGAAATCGGCGCTGCGCGAAATCATGATTTCCGTACGACGAATTTCACGGTGGCTCTTCCAGTTGAAGACCACGCCCTGGCGTTCGAAGAAGACCTTGCTCATGGTTCGCCCCGGCGCGGGTTGGCGCGGAGTGGGCGGCGGCAGGTTTTCACGTTTGACGATGGAGAAGGCCACCACCGGACTCGTGGAGCGGGCCTGCTCGAACGTGGATTGACTGCTGACGCGCACGAAGTAATCGCCCGCGCCCAGGCGACGGGAGATGGCGATGTTGGCGCTGTCCAGTTGTACGGCGCCCGTGAAGTTTCGGTTCTGGGCGATTTCCAGCTTATAACCGGTGGCCAGATCGTTCTTGTTCCAGGCGAAACTCACCAGCGGCTGGTTCTCCACGAACTCGATGCGACTGCCCGACGCCGGAGAGGACAACACCACCGGTTGCGTGCGAAACACGGTGAACTTGCGCACGGCGCTGAATTCCAGTTTCTTCGAGCGCTTATTGCGAGCTGAAATGCGCCAGTAGTAGACGCCCGGTTTGAGCGTGGTGGAAGTCGCCGTTCCGCTTCCGGCGCCCTTGCGAATAATACCGGCCGAAAAGCCGCGGTCCGATGCCAGTTCCAGCGTCACCGCGGGAGAGCCGGTGATGGGCGCCCAGGAGAAAGCGCGCGAAGCCGTCGCCGCCTGAACGAAGAAACGGGCGTTGTCCGCCGGCGCGACGGGTTTCAAGTTCAGGGGACGAATTTGAACCTTGTTGCCGGAGAGAATGGCCAGCTGATCCTTCTTGAGGGTCTGAGCCTTGCCGCCCACGGAGACTTTCGCCTCTCCCTTGCTGACCGTGACGTTGAGATCCTTGCCCTTGGTCGTGGCCAGTTTCACATCACTGTTTTGAATCGTGATGGTTTTGTTGTCCTTGGTCTTGATGTTCAGGGCCGCGCCCTTGCCGGCGGCATTGTTGGCCCGCAACGAACCGTAGGCGTAATTGATATTGGCGCTGTCGTCGGTGATGTTCAAGACGATCATACTGGAGCCGTCCAGTTCGATCTGGGTCTTGGTCTTCAGGATTGTAATGGTGGCCTCGGCCCCGTCCCCCGTGCGAATGGCGTCCCCATTGTAGAGCAGGGTTTCGGTTTTCACGCCTTCCCAGACCACCAGCGCCTGGAAGCGACGTTGCGCGGTTTTACGCTTGAAGGTGATCTTGGCCACCGGTTTGCCCCGGGCGCCGCCGGAGATCAGGTTCATGTCGTAATACAGCCAGCCCGAGAGGCCGGCGATGATTACGACGCAACCAATCCAGAAGGCATGTTCGTTCCGGGTGAAGCGCATGGCGATTTTTGGTTTCGTTCCGTGAAAAGGCGAATCGCCTTAACCCACGACTTCGAATTTCTCCTCTTTCGAATCCGAGTAATTGGCCAGATCCACGGTGGGCGGATCCCCGCCCGTGCGGGAACGAACTTCCACCATGTTCGCCGGACAATTGGGATCGTCCTTGCGACCCAGCACGGCGTAGATGGCCTGGGGTTCGGCCTTACCCTTGACCTTGATGGCCGGCATGGCTTCCACGTTAAAGATATCGCGCACGCGGTCGTAGGAGTCCTGCGAAATCAAAATATCCGTGCCGAAGGGTTTGTTCAACTGTTCGATCCTGGACGCCAGGTTCACCGCGTCCCCGATGACCGTATATTCGTAACGTTCGTCGGAGCCGATTTGTCCGGAGATGACGTCCCCCGTATTTATGCCGCAACCGAACTTCGCGAAGGGACGCGTGTCGCCCCCGCGCTCGTTAAAGGCGATGAGCGCGTAGCGCATGCACAGCCCGGCGTTCACGGCGTTCTCGGTGACATTACCCTCGGAGGGAATCGCCCCCCAGTGGGCCATGATGGCGTCCCCGATGAATTTATCCACTACGCCGTGGGTATTGGTCACGCAACCCACCATGTCGGTAAAATACTCATTCAGGTAGATAACAACTTCCTCGGGCGTCATTTTCTCGGACATGGCCGTAAAACCGCGCAAATCCGAGAAAAAGATGGCGGCTTCCTTGTAGGAACCACCGAGGGCCAACTGTCCGGCGGCGGCCATTTCCACGATGACCGGGTTGGACATACGACGCATCACGTCCTTGAGGCGTTCGCCTTTTTCCAGACCCATGGTCATGTTGGAAAAACTCTGGGTCAGGTGGCCGATTTCATCGCGATTGGTGGGCTTCATGCGCACGGTGTAATTGCCCCGGTCCACTTCCTCCGTGGCGCCCAGCAGTTGAATAATGGGAACGGTCAGCGTTCGCGCGAAAAAGAAAACGATCAGGATGGCGGTGAAAAGAACGATGCCCGTGATGATCAGGTTTCGTCGTTCAATGTTGTTTACCTCTTTGAGGATGTCGGCTTCCTTCGCCGTGGCCACGACGCCCAGACCCGCGAAACCGATCTTGTAGAAGCTGCCCAGGTACTGCTCATTGTTATGGGTGTAGGGACTCTGGCCGTTGTTGATCTTACTGGCGCGCATGCGTTCGATGATGGGAATGCGCGCCACGCTGCCCGCGGCCAGCACCAGTTGTTTGTCCTGGTGGGCGATGATGTTGCCTTCGCCGTCCACCATGAACTTCTCGACGATGCCGCTCTTCTTGAACGAAGCCAGAATGGTGCTCGGGTCCACGAAGGCCGTGACTACCAGTTGATCCGACTGATCACCGAAGGGGATGCTCACGCCCAGCATGGGTATGGGCAAACCCTGAGAAGTGTTGCGCACGACCGCTACGCGATTCAATGATTTCAAAAAGTATTCTTCATTGCCGGACGCCAGGGCTTGCAGGCGTTCGCGCGTGATCTGATTGTCCTGCAGGAACTTCTCCTGGTAGATGCGCGATTCATAGTTCAAGCGGCCGCCGTCCGAACGCGCGACACCCACGAAGATGAACTCCGGATTGTTTTGAAAAAACAGATCGATGAACAGCTTCTTTTCCGCGGCCGACTGAGTCTTTTGCAGCATGGTCGTGGCAATCAGGGCGGCCTTAAAGCGCATGGCGCCGAACTGGATCTCATTCTTCTGTCCGATGATGGTGGCCAGTTCCAGGTTGTTCGCGAGAATCGTGCCGCGAATGTCGCGTCCGTAGAAGAAGGATGCCAGAAAGATCATCGTTCCCAGCGCCGCCACGATAATGCCGGAGATGATTACGAGCATCTTGTTGCGAATATTAAAGAACTTCGCGCCGGCGAACTTGACGGCCTGGGACAGGTCCTGAACGGGCGGGGCGCTCTGGCTCGGCGTATCGAATTTAACCGCGGGCTTGCGCGGCTTCGCGGGCGATTTCGCGGCGACGACAGGCGCCGTACCAACGACCGCCGCACCGCCGCCCGTTGCCCCGTTACCCGTTGTACCGTTGCCCCGTTCGACCGTTCGACCGTCCTCCGCCGCCCCGACAACCGCCGCACCGTCACCCCGTTGCCCCGTCACCCGTTGCACCGTTGCACCGTTATCCGTTCCCCCGTTCTCCCCGAACCGAAGCACGGCATCCGGAACCTGGTACTGTCCATCGAGATGTTTCTTATAGCGAAAGACACGCAGGTCCTCGGGCTTGAGCTCATCGCGGCGAGCCAGAAACTGAATGGCGCCTTCCGGCGTAGCCAGGCGCGGGCCGGGGTTCAATTCCATGAGCAGGATGGCCGCGTAGGAAAGCACGTCGGGAGCGTCTTCCACGGAATAGAGCAGGAGCCCCGAGGCGTCTTGTAGACGTTCGCGCAGCATGCCGTTCAGCTCGGCGAAGAAAGAGTTCTCTTCCCGGCGAATTCCGCTCACGGGGATTACGATTACATTGAGGCGGCGCTTGCCCAGCTCCGCCACCAGCCGATCCACATCCGCTTCCTTATGGGCCGGGCCTTGAAACAAGACGACGTCTCGAATCTCGCGGTGCTTCCAGCGATTGGTGAAGGTTGCCAGGGAGTCCTTCGCGTCCGACGGGGCCAGGAGTTCGTCCAGGCGGGATTCCAGGTAGATTCCCTGAATGGATTGATTTTTTAACTGAATACGCTGCATGGATTTTCGATCCGCCGTGAGGGAGGATTCCAGTGGATTGGCGACCGTCGGAGTGTTCACGGTCTAATTTTCGACCGAATCTCGGCCCATTTCCACTCCTCTTTTGCGACTCTTGCTTCTTTTATACAACAAAACACGCCCAACTCATTTGAGCACGGGTTTGTTTCGGCATTATGTCCATTTTGACTCATCTGGGAGTCCAGAAAGGGCCTGATATGGTAATTTATCCCTCGGGAGCGGTCTCGTCAATACGAGGAATTGCGAATCGCCCTAATGATTTCCTCATTTTTCGGCCCGGTAATATCATTACCTCGAGTTCTCCGTACCGTTTACAAGGGTGTGGATAAGTTCAGGTTTTACGGCCCGCGAAAAGCCCGCGAAAAAAGATAGGGTCGACCTCGGTTTTCCATTCTCAGGCGATGGAAAAAAATCAGGAGCACTGGAATTTTTTTTTGATTTCCACTTGCCCCATGGGGGGGCCTTTAAATTATTCCCCAAGCCTGAAAGGGCGCCACGCAAGTGGAAAATTAAAAAATATTATCTTATCGGGAGGCCTATCATGGCTGATATGGATAAAATCAAGGCAATTATCGTCGAACAACTCGGTGTTGATGAATCAGAAGTAACTCCTGAAGCACACTTCATCGATGATCTTGGTGCTGACTCTCTGGACACTGTAGAGCTCGTAATGGCTCTGGAAGAAGAGTTCGGTATCGAAATTTCCGACGAAGACGCCGAGAAAATTCAAACTGTAGGCGACGTCGCCAAATACATCGACGAACACGCGTCGAACTGATTTCTCGTTTACGAGAACATTCCGGCCGGCGCTTCGGTGCCGGTCGGAATAACCTTTTCTTTCCCCGGTACCCAGCCAATGGGTATCAATCGTTTCCCCCTCCGTGTCTTTCTAACTCACTTGCTGTTAATCCTTTTCTTTGTGTTTCTCTAGTCGTCCGCTCGCGGATCGGTTTTTCCATTTGATTTCCGGCATGCTCGTCGGAGCATGTGCAAAGTGCGAAACGTCCCGGAACATGATCGAAACATCTCGCCCGAACGCCGGCGGGAACTCACTTCTCTCGCGGACAGGCTCGGCTTTAAACCCCGGGAACTGGGTTTGCTTGAGCAGGCGTTGACCCATTCCAGTTTCGTGAACGAATCCGGCGGTCACATTCAGGACAATGAGCGCCTGGAGTATCTGGGAGACTCCGTGCTGGGTCTCATCGTGAATGAATATCTGTTCCTGCGTTACCCCGACTACGCCGAGGGCGAGCTGGCCCGGATCAAGTCCAGTGTCGTGTCCGAACGAGCGCTGGCCGGAGTGGGGCTGGAAGCGCGATTGGGAGAGGCATTGCTCATGGGACGGGGAGAACGTGCCTCCGGAGGCGATGCGCGCCCGTCCAATCTGGCCGATGCGCTGGAAGCCGTTATTGCCGCCGTCTATCTGGACCTGGGCTATGAGGTTGCTCGCGAGTTCGTGCTGGGGCTTTTGACGCCGCGCATCGATGAAGCGTTGAACCATGCTCGTGATCCCAAGTCCGTGCTCCAGGAGCTCACGCAGAAAAAATCCGGGCGCGTTCCCGACTATCGCGTTGTTTCCGAAAGCGGACCCGAACACGCGCGGGAATTCGTTTGCGGCGTGTGGATCGACGGCAAGGAAATCGCCCGGGGCAAGGGAGCTTCGCGCCGAAAGGCGGAACGAGCCGCGGCGGGCATCGCCTTGAAAAAAATGCAAGGGTAAGACGCGTGCCGGATGTCGCGCAACCAGGACACGAAATCGTAAATTAGTTTGAACAGGCTTGCAATGAATCGCATCAATAAAACCGAGACCCAGGGAAATCGCCTTGAAATTCGTCCGGAGGAAGCACCGCCTTATCGAGTCTATGTGGAAAGCGGATTCGGCCCCGACTTCGCGCGGGAGCTAAAGGAAATCATTCGCGGGAAAATCTTCGTCATCAGTCAGAAGGGCCTGGAAGCGGCCGTGCTCGAGCCGCTTATGGCGGAATTGCGCGAAGCCGCGGGAGACGCCCTCCATCCCGAGCCCTTGCTGCTCGAACCGGGAGAAAAGAACAAGCATTTGAATCGCCTGGGCGATGTGTACGATCGCCTCATCGAATGGGGCGCGGATCGTAAGTCGGTGCTCATCGCCGCGGGCGGCGGCGTGGTGGGCGATTTCACGGGCTTCGTCGCGGCTACGCTGTTGCGGGGCATCGACTTCGTTCAGGTTCCAACAACTCTACTGGCCGCCGTGGACGCCAGCGTGGGCGGCAAGACCGCGGTAAACGTCAGCCGGGGCAAGAACATGGTCGGGGCTTTTCATCAGCCGCGCCTGGTTTACTTTAATACGGGTTTTCTGCGAACGCTGCCCGATGATGAAATTCGCTGCGGCCTGGCCGAGATGGTGAAGCACGCCTTTCTCGAATCTTCCGGAACGGTGCTGGACTATTTACGTGAGCACGCGACGGCCATGCGCGAAGTCGAATCGCCCGTGCTGCGTCGGGCCGTGCTTGAAAGTATTTCGGTCAAGGCGGCCGTGGTGGAACAAGACGAACGGGAAGGCGGCCTGCGCGCGGTGCTGAACCTGGGTCATACCGCGGCCCATGCGGTGGAGTCGGTCACGAACTATGAAAAATTTTCCCACGGAGACGCGGTGTCGCGGGGTCTGGTGACCATGCTGCTGCTTTCGCGGGACAAGGCCGGACTCAGCGCGGAGAACGTGGAGGAATGCCTGGCTTTGATGAAGACCCTGGAGTTGCCGCTGGATACGGCCGGTTTGTCCACCGCGGAAGTTCATGACCATCTGAAGTATGATAAGAAAAGCGAAGCAGGCTTCCCGCGCTTCGTGCTTTTGTCGGCGCCCGGCCAGGTCGAATACGGCCGCGAGATCAGCTCCGACGAATTCCGCCGCGCCTGGGATGAGCAAAGGGAACGGTTTGGGTGATAAAACGGTGAAACGGTGAAACGGTGAAACGGTGAAACGGTGAAACGGTGAAACG
>CAZGYS010000218.1:0-9608 GCA_964530305.1 uncultured Leptospiraceae bacterium | reverse complement strand
AACCCGGCGGTTCGCCGGTAACCGTCCCCAATCCGCCTGTTCGCCCGCCGCGTACGCCGTCCACGCGTCCGTCCACTCCGCGCACGAACTCGAAACCGCCCGCCTCACCGCGAACGACGCCGAAGCCCGCGCCTAAACCGGGACCGAAGGGGCCGGGGAAGACGCGGCAGCGGAAGAAAGAAGATAGGCGAGAGCGGGAGAAACGCGTTAGACTTCGCAGAGCCATTTCGTTGGCAACGCGAGTGCTTCGCGAAAAGGATGCAACTCCCGAATCAGTTCGTGCTCGTTTAAATGGAATCAAAACACGTTATCGACTATCTTCTATACGGTTGTTGGCTGGACAAAGTGATCATTATCGCATTGAAGCGACCATTAATCCGAGCGGAAATACCCCATCAGTCAAGCTAAAATCGAAAGAGTTTGAGTTGGATCCAAGGCCATTTGATAAGGTCGAAGGTTTTACCCTGACCCATAGGCAGAGTGGCCGGAAAACGACAATTCATCTACTGGAAAACCATGGTCATGAACGGACGGAGGAGCAACTCAAGCAACGGCTGCAAGATACTCGTCAAAAATTCATATTTGAAAGGGACCAGGCAATTACGCATAGGTGGCAACTCATTCGGACAATGCGTGCCAAAATTGCGACTTTCAGGAAACAGGGAGCTAAACAGAGTCGAATCGCCAATATGCAGAATGAAATCCAAACCCATCTAGGAAAAATCAGAGAATTCAGAAATGTGAATCCCAAGGATCGAATTGCCGTCCGAAAGTATTTGCAAAAATGGACAGGAGGACATCCTGTAATGGCCGCCACGAAATTCCATGATAGAGAAACAATGTTTGATGTTATCCGAAAGGTATTACGTAGGAAAGGAACTAGACGAAAAATCGATGCAATCCTAAAGGATCGCCAGGGAAGACCATTTAAGCGAGGGACAACCAAAACCCTGGAGAGATTGAAGCATAACAGGCGTCGGCCGATTGGTATGGGGTATAAGTTTACAAAAAATATGTCTATTGTAAAGTATCGAATTCCTCTAGATCGGATCCGAATTGGATTGGTCGTATCCAGCGCAAGGAAAATGAGATATATGGTCCATACTGCTTTCCTCGAATCTCAACACGATGACTAGAAAACCAAAAAGTTTATCTCCTTCGACTGTAGCTAAAATGCCTATGGACAATACGAATGTAGATATCACGATTGTCGCTCAATTCTTATCAGACTACTACCTCGGAACGACCGGGGCGGCTTTCGAGGCGGCCATTAGAGCTCTGAAGGAGCTTGAAAATATGCCTGATAGCCAAAAATTAGCCTTGAAAGCTTCCTTTCAATATTGCCTGACGCAAGCTCTTCCCATCAATACTGTAAAGAATTTGGTAATCAAGCACGCTCGCCCTGCTGACAATGATGCAGAAGCTCGGGAATTCTTGAAGCAGGTTTACGATGATTGCGCGTTGGAATTTGTTTATGCGCCCGATGAACTTTTAGACTAATCATCATCCCCAAATCCCCCTTGCCAACGTCCGTAAACCTTCGAACTTGCCCGCATGTCGCTGGTCAACACCACCATCGCCACGCCGGAGGCCATGGGCGAATTATGTAGGAACTTCTACGCCGAATATCTTGCCGAGGGGCCGGGCGGCATCCTCTTGCTGGAAGGCGATCTGGGCGCCGGCAAGACCACCTTTTGCCACGGCTTTAACCAGGCCCTGGGCATCACCGACACCATCAATAGTCCGACCTTCAATCTACTGAACGAGTATCGCGGTGAGCGCGGGCTGCTGTATCACTATGACCTGTATCGCATGGCGGACCCGGAAGAGGTCGTGGAGGCCGGATTTTCGGAGCTCTGGGAGGCCGTTTACGCCCTCGATGTAGGAGATCCTACAAAAGCAGGTCGGGGAGCCGGGGGCGCGGGGCGCGCGATTCATGCCGTGGAGTGGTGGCGGCGCGCGGGCGACTACATGCCTGTAGGAATTCATACATATCGGGTGCGCATCGCCTGGGAGCAGGGCGCCGATAATAAAGGCGGGTCCCTCGATACGGAAGAGGAGCTTCGACGAGTGGTGATTGATCGCCTGGAAAGCTGGGCGGATCTGGATAATGACGATGAGTGAGACGACGCTGGTATTCGATACGACCAATCGCTGGATCGTGCTGGGTCTCTACCAGGACGGGCCGGCCGGAGGAGAGCCTACAATCGCGCTGGAACGAAGAATCGATGCGGCCCGGGAAGCGTCCATGCGCTTGATCCCGGAGATTAAGTCCATGCTGGCCGAGGCCGGCATCGCGAAGCCGGATCGGATCATCTGCACGCTGGGGCCGGGATCGTTTACGGGCGCCCGGATCTGCGTCGGCACCGGTCGCAATTTATCCCAGCTCTGGAATATCCCGGTCTTCGGCCTGGATTCGCTTCTATACTATTGTTACGATATCGCCATGGGCCTGGACAAAAAAGACTTGACGAATATCGCCGTTTTAATGGATGGTAAACAGAGACGAGTATATGCTCGACTTATCGACCCGAATCGCGGTTTCGCTCACTACCACGAGCAAACAGCCGCCCTCGAAGGTTCCACCGGCAACAATCGCCCGGAGGAAAATCAGGACGGCGGGATTGCGGGTCTCGAAGGCCTCCAGGACATCGCCCCCCTTGAGTTTTTCCAAGCGCTGGATTCCGGCGTTAAGACCCTTGTCTTCGCGGATGATCCGTCCGCGATTCAAGATTACATGGAAAAAGATCCGCGCAACAATGAAGGTTCGCTTCGCGCGGACGGCGATTTTCCCGAACCGCGCGCCATGGTCGCGCCGGGAGCGAGGACATTGTATGAACTGGGCCTTCTGCTGGGCGCCCGAGAGGCGCAAAGCGACTGGCGCGAACTTTCGCCTATATATCTACGCCGAGATCCGGCGACGGCAAAGTATCCGCGCGGTTACAACAAGGCTCCGCCCGGCGCGCAATGAGCGTCGGCCGAACGGGGCCCAATTAATAAATAAAGGAAATATAGAAAAATGAAACAACCGAAACCAGCCGCGCTCTTGCGGGAGCTGGCGCGAATCAAAGGAGATTCCGTAAAGATTAAAAATCTACTGAACGCCCGACCCACCAAAAAAGACATTCGCGCCGAATTCAAAGCGGCAAGCAAAGAAAAAACTAGAAATCGTAAAAGCAAGAAGAGTCGCGCAAGCGATGATCTTGATCTCTCCCAGGCGCCCATGCAGGTACTGGGTGAACTGGCCATGCTGGGCCTGGTGACGCTCAGCAAGGATCGCGTCAGCGTCAACGACACTTTTACTCTTCGCGGCCGGGTCAGCATGAGCCCGCGCGGAACGGTCTTCGTCGCCGTGCTGGGCGCGGACTCCGACGCCCGTGACGTATTCATTCCGCCGCCGGATACGGCCGGAGCCATGCCGGGCGATGAAGTAGAAATTCGCATTCGCGATAAAAAGCGCGATCGCTTCGAAGGCAAGATCATCTCCATCCTGAAACGCGCGCGCAAGGCGTATCGCATGCGCCTGGACGGACGACCGAAGGGCAGCGTGATCACGGGAACGCTTCTGGATACCCAGGGCAATCTGGCCGCGGCCATGACCACCGATCGCATTCCCGCGGATACGCTGGAACGCATGAAGGCGGGGCAGGTGGTCATCGTGCGGCTGCCCGGGCGCGAGATTCGTCGCCGCGGCGATTTCTATCAGCAAGCCGATTTTCTGAATTTCGAGGACCCGTCGGACATGGACGCGGACCTGAATCGCATTTTGCTCAAGTACGGATTGGAGCCGGTGTATCCGTCTGAAATCGAGCTGCCGGACTCCAGCATGGAGCCTTCCAGCTCTAATGTTACCGACTGGAAGCACAGGCGAGACCTGCGGGACCTGGATACCATCACCATCGACGGCGCTACTTCCAAGGATTTCGACGACGCCATCAGTCTGGAAACGCGAAGCGGTTCGGCCTGGACGCTCTACGTGCACATCGCCGATGTCGCGTACTACGTGCGGCCGGATACGGACCTGGACGACGAAGCCCGGGATCGAGCCACGTCCGTGTATCTGGCGGACCGAGTCGTGCCCATGTTGCCGCCGGTGCTGTCGGAGAATTTATGTTCCCTGGTGGCCGGGAAGAATCGCCTGGCGTTCACGGCGGAGATGGATTTCAATCCGCGCACGGGTAAGATGCTGCGGGCGAATCTGTATCGTTCGGTGATCAAGGTCGACCGACGCATGACCTATGAGGGCGCCGAGGCGGAAATCGATAAGGCTGAAAAACCCGGCCTGCTGGGGCGATTGCGCGCGAAGTTCGGCGAAAAGTCCAATCTGGCGCGTATGTGGGAACTGGCTTCGGCCCAGCGCAATGCCCGCATGAAGTCCGGACGCATCGACTTGAATTTGCCCGAACCGGTCCTGAAAATTAAACGCGGCGATGATTCGCCCAACGCGGTGGCGTATCGCGCGCGCTTGAAGTCCAGCATGCTCATCGAGGACTTTATGTTAAGCGCGAACCAGGCCGTGGCCGAGTTTCTGCGCAAGAAGAACGTGCCCGCCCTGTATCGCGTGCACGAGCCCGTGGACGAGTCCAAGCTGGAAAACCTGAACGGCTTTCTGGAAGTCTACGGCTTCAAGGAGCGCATCAAGGATTCCTCCCACGCCGCCATTACGAAGGCCCTCAAGGCCGTGGCCGAGCATCCCCGGGGAGACGTGGTGGAGCGCATCTTTAATATTCAATTACTGCGTTCGTTTATGCAGGCCAAGTACCAGGGTGAACCGCTGGGACACTGGGGCCTGGGTTTCAAGGACTACTGTCACTTTACGTCTCCAATTCGCCGCTATCCGGACCTGGTTGTGCATCGCGCCCTCGCCGCGGCGATTTCCCGCAAGAAACCGGCGTATCGCAAGGACGAAATCGCGGAGCTGGGCACCCACACCAGCGATCGCGAACGCCACGCCATGGACGCCGAGCGGGACATCGTCAAGATCAAGATGCTGCGTCACATCGAGCGCGAAGGCTTGACGGAATTCACCGGTTTCATCACCGGCTTCAAGCACGACCGGGTTTTCATGGAACTGGACCAGGTGCCCGTGGACGGCGTGGTCATGATGGAACATCTCACCACCGACGGTGAACTGGTGCAGCCGGATGACTATTCGGTCTGGATCAAAAAACTCAGCCGACCCGCCTTCCTGGGCGAACGCTGGGAGCTGGAACTGGATCGACTGGACATCGAGGAAATGAGTCTACGCCTGAAGCCGGTCTGGAAGAAGGGCATGCGGATCGATTCGCCCTTTCAAGCTAATGAAAAACGCGGTTCAAAGCGGCGAAGCAATCAGGGTGATTCCGGAGCGCGAAGTGAAGCGCGCGGAAAGAGTCGAGCTCGAACCGGCACCGGCGCGAAACGAAACGTGAGACGAAAGAAAGCGGCGCGCTAAATTTTCAGGGACCGAAGTCCTTGCGAAAGACCTTGGGCTTGTAGACCTTGCGGAACTCGTCGTGGCTCATGTTTGCCTTATTGCGCTCCTGCTCGAACAGGCTGCGCTTGGTAACATAGGATCCGTCCAGCGGGATTTCCAGTTTGGCGGCCGTCTCATTATACTCGTTGGAGTAAACCGTGAAGGCGTGGCGGTCGATCCCGGACTCATCCAATAGAATACCGACCATGGTGAGACCCATGCCCGCGCCCTCGGTTTGATCCCCGTGCTCCATGAAGAAGTCCAGCAGGCTGGAGAAGGATTTGGCCTTGCGAAATTTTTCGCGAATGCGTTCTTCTTCCGCGGGATACATGGTGAAGTTGTTCTTCACCTTGATGTTCAGAACATTGGGAGCGTAGTAGAACGTGGCCACGACGGGGAAGTCCAATTCGATGAAGCGATTCTTATACTTCTTAATTTCCTGTTCCAGCAGCTTGCCACGAAAGTGCTCCATGCCCTCTTCGTACTGCTCGGGAATGGATGGATCCAGTTTCATCTCATCGAAGATGATGCGCTTGAGGTTGGCCTTGGTGGCGTTGATCACGAGCTCTTTGGCGGACGTGTAGACGATGCTCATGAGCTCCGGCCGGTTCAGCTTGTCGAGGACGGCCTGGGCGATTTCCCGCAGAACCATCTCTCCGTAATCGCTCAAATAGAAAGTCTTCAGTGAGATGATTTTCTTGCTATCCAGGGCATTCTGAATCAGCTTTTTGATTTCTTCTTCGTTTTTCCTCATGTGGTCCGCGCGGAGTCTAATCCGCTCGCAATATTAGAATCACTTGTTTCCCAATCAATCACTAAATTTCGCCTTTCCGGTCATTTTCCATCCGGGTTTTGTCGGAGCTCAGACTGATAGCAGGCGTCGGATTCGGTCAATAGCCAGGAACAGGAAAAAGGCCATGGTCAGGCCCAGGGCCGTGTTGGTGATGATCCCATTACGCAGTTCTCCGACCCATTCTCGGCGATTGTTCATCAACAGGAGGGTTAAAGCCAGCAGGGGCATGAAAAAGGCTCCCAATACGGCATAGGTCAATTGGACCATTTCCAGCGGGAATATGAGCAGCAGCGGTGGAATGAAGGCCAGTCCGAACAGGTAATATTTGTAGGATGTACTACCTGTTAGCGTCCCCATGGAGACGGGGCGCGGCGGCGGCGCGTTGGTTGTCGGACTTTCGTCCGAGGCGGCCTGCTCGCGAGGTCTTCCGGCGCCCGTGAAATCGGCGAAAATCAGGGGCACGCTCTGGAGCACACCCAGCAGGCTGGAAAATACGGCCGCCCAGAAGCCCAGTAGAAATATCCAGCGGCCTCCGGGAAACAGCGTTCCCGTAAAATCGGCCAGGCTCCCCGCCAGGGCATCCTTGCTCACCGTAGGAGTTCCTACAGCGGAGGCGGAACTGAGGATGATCATGGCCATGCCGAACAGGGCCGTAGCACCGTACGCAAAGGCCAGATCCAGTCGGGAAGCCCGCAAACCGGCCGAACCCGAGCGACCGGAGTCCCGAATCCAGTAACCGTAGCTCAGAATCGTAAGTGTACCTCCTACGCCCCCGATGATTCCCGCCACGTAGGCGCCGCCCTGGTCCGGAACGCGCGGAATCATAATGCCTTCCAGTACGGTGCCCCAGTGGGGTCGGGACAGGAGCGCCGCCAGGGGGACGGTAATGAACATCATGATGATCAGGCCGCTCATGATCCTTTCAAAGCCGCGGAAATTCCCCAGGCGCAGGAGGAGAAAGGCGGCCAGGCAATGGAGGATGCCCCAGAGGGGTTTCGATACGCTCCGCGATGGACCCAGCCGAAAAATCGCATCGGCCGCGTCGCCGCAGGCTCCGGCCAACGCGCCGCCCACCCACAGGGACCAGATTACGAGATAGATCAGAAAGACCGGACGAATCCATTTCCCCAGGCGATGCACCCAGCCTTCCAGCAAGGTCATGCCCGTGGCCGCCTGCCAGCGCGCCAGGCCCTCGGTGAGAATCCATTTTAGAATCGCTCCGATTATGACCGCCCACAGGAGGTTCATGCCCAGGCGCCGACCGGCGAAACCCGCCGTCAGTAAATCGCCGGCGCCCACGCCGGTGGCCGCGAGCAAAAGGCCGGGCAGGATCAAAGCCGCGAACGAACGCGGGGAAACGGGAGGAGCGGACCCGGAAGACGGCATCCAGGAAGCGGCGCGAACCAGGGCTCGCGCGTCCAGTCCTTTTACGTGCGTGAATCCCGTAAGGCCGAAAGGCGATCCCGCTCATCCGGGTAGAGGCGGCGCAAACGGATCCGAGGCGGGTTCGCGTCCCAGGCTTCGTAGTAACCCATGGCGCGACGCGCGAAGCGCCCGGCGTGATGGGACTTGCCGATTCGTTCGAAAAGGCCGGCCAGGGATTCGCAGCACAGGGCGGGCTCCAGGGGGAAACCGGAGACCTTCGCGGCGCGCAGGGCGCGATGCATGAACTTTCGCGCGGCTTCCGGACGATCTCCCATGGCCAGGGCTTCGCCCCGGAGCAGCAGGAATTTCCCGGCGAAGTTTTCCGGGCAGGTTCCGGCCCACGCGGACATGCGGTCGGCGGCCCGACGCGTCATGCGGCGCAGGCGAAAGCGTTCCCGCGCGCTTCGCCGCAGGTAAAACAAACGGGCGGCGGCCATGCCGCGATAAAAGCACAGCATCGCTTCGGTGATTTGACCCCGGGCCGCGAAACGGGTCCGCTCCGCCGCGCGGGCGAATTTCAAGGTTTCCCGGTAGCGCCCTTCGTGGAAGGTCGTCAGCATGCAGGCGATGTCGCGAAAGTGTCGTCCCACTGGATAGTTGTCCGGTTTACGCGGCGAACCTTCGTGAAACCAGGTGTCATGGATCGAATCGTCCCAGGGGTCCCGCAGTCGATGGAGCATGCCCATGAGCATGGCCATGCTCGCGATCAAGTCTTGATCGCGCGTACGCCGAATAAATTCGTGATGGGCCTTGTATTCAATTTCCAGTTGGAACAGACTTTCGCCCAGCATGATCCTTTGCCACAGGCCGTAATAGAGAACATAGGAAGCATGGGCGAAATCCCCCGCGCCCATGCCGGCCTCGAAGGACGCGCGATGCAGGGGGATATTCGTTCGCAGGGGTACGATCCAGGGGTTGATGAAAATCGCCTGAATCATGCCTACCGCGCATTTCAGATCCCCTTGCTCGAATTTATCCACCAGTCGCATGGCCAGGTTGCCGAATTCGTGCGCGGCTTGATAGTTCCCAAAACGTCCCGCCAGTAGAAATCCGTAGGCGGCGTAGCCGTAGGCCGACTCGGGCGCGTTGCCGTGTTCCAGGGAAAGTCGCGCCATCGTCGATGCCGTGAGATCCAGGAGGTCCGGATTTACGTGATAGGCCGGCGGACACAGGGCCGACAGGAGTCGTAGCGCGACCCGAACCCGGGGCAGGTTCGTTTCACCCCGGCGCAGGAGCGCGGCGATATCGCGCCCGGCCCAGCGGCGTCGCGCGCGAAAGGCCGCCAGGCGCGTCGTCCAGGCCGCGGGTCGCGAAGACAGTTGAATTCCCAGCAAACGCAGGCCCGCCCTGGCCGCGTCCATGGACGCCTCGTATTCATTGGCTTCGAACAGGAGAATTGCCCGGGCATGCAGGGTTTCCGCTTTGTGGACGGGAGTGCGCGCCCGGACGGCGATGAGTTCCAGGACTTCTCGCGCGCCCTGAAAATTCCGCGCCAACCGCGAACACTCGGCTCGTAATCGGTGCAGACCCAGCGCGAAATCATAGTGCTCTTCCCAGGCGTTCGGCGCGCCCCGCTCCAGAAACTTACTCGCGGACTCAAGATACTCCGACGCCTGCTCATAGGCGTTCGCCGCGCGTGCCCGCTCGGCCGCGGAAAAATTCAGGCGGGCCGCGCCCAGCAATTCATCCGGCTTCGTAAGGGCATCACCGGCCAGGTTCAGATGCCGGACGATGTCCGGAAGCAGTTCATCGCTTGCGGGCATGCGCATCAAGCGTCGAGCAATGTCGCGGTGCAAGCCGGCTTTTTCACTTTCGCCGATCAGGGAATAGGCGGCCTGTTGAACGCGTACATGGGGAAAGCGAAACGTGGGAACGGTCTCCCGCCGCGGCGGTTGCGCGCCGAACGCGTCCGGAGGATAGGCCGGGATCGTCGGG
>CAZGYS010000217.1:0-9609 GCA_964530305.1 uncultured Leptospiraceae bacterium | reverse complement strand
CAGCATGGAATCCGAGGTCTGAATGGACTTGGAGTTGGACTCGTAGGCTCGCTGAGCGACGATCATGTTCACCATCTCCTCGACGATTTTCACATTGGACATCTCCACGAATTTCTGGAGAATCGCGCCCATGCCCTTCTGACCGGGGGTGCCGGGAATTTCGGGGCCGCTGGCCATGGTCTCTTGAAACAGGTTCTGACCAATCGCCTGGAGACCGGCGGGATTCACGAAACGATACAATTCAATCTGACCGATCTGCACGGGTCGTAACTGATCGCCGACCTTGACCGTTACTTCCCCATTCTTGCTGACCATGAAGGTATTCTTGAGCGCGCCAGGGGGCAACTTGATCTCCGGCTCCAGCAGGTGACCATTGGAAGTCACAACCTGCTGATTGGAGTCGATCTTGAAACTACCATCACGGGTGTACGCGTACTGACCGTTCGGCAGCAGGATTTTGAAAAAACCGATTTCGGATTCGATGGCCATGTCGAATTCATTGCCGGTGTGCTTATAAGAACCAATTTCAAACAACTTCTGGGTAGCGGCGACCCGGGTTCCATGGCCCACATAGACGCCCGTGGGAATCTCGGAGACCGCCGTGGCCGGAGTTCCGGCCAGAACCTGCTGTTGATAGACCAGATCCTCGAAATCCGCCCGATTCTTCTTGAATCCGATGGTATTCACATTGGAGAGGTTGTTGGCGATTGTATCCATGTGGAATTGCTGCGCCGTCATCCCGCTCGCTGATGTCCATAGTGATCTTAGCATATTGGCCCTACCTGGTCATTTCCATGGGGGACATAATTTCCCCCTTCATCTCCTTCTTATCTTCGGCATTCGGGAAAAATTGATGAGTCTTTCCGGCCCAAACGGACCCGAAAATGGCCATTCCCGCCGGTCAATTTGGGGCTTCCAGGGCCCCCGAGCCCGAAACGGCAGTGGACCGGGCAGCCGGCTGCCGCCAACCTTAACCCAGCCGGGGAATTCCGCCCGGCCCTCCTTCACGCACCCGAACGCGCCGCGGCCGAGCCCCCGCATATAAATTCAATTAATTTTATTTACCGTACGCGAAACTACTTGCAGGTCCGCGAAAACATTCTCATAAATTTTTCCAACAATACACCGTCCGGAGCACTCGCCGCGACGAAAGGTTCTTGCGAAGAGTCTTCGTCGCCCCGAAATTATCCGGCGATTATGAACACCGAAACACTACCTGGATACATATTCAAAAATGAGATTTACCGCGGCGGCAGGTATGTAGTTCACCGGGCGCAACGAACCCACGACAACCTGCCGGTCATTATCAAGTCCTTCGCGGGAGAACATCCCGGCCCCCACGAAATCGCGCGCATAAAACAGGAAAGCCGCTTCTCGGACATGATCAAGTCCGACGGTGTAATCAAGACCATTGAGCTACGCAGGCATCGCAATAACTACTTCTTGATCCTTGAGGATATCGGCGGCGATTCGCTGCGCGACGTCCTCAAGAACCATAAGTTTACCCTGAAGCAATTCCTGGCCTGCGCCATGAGCCTGGCGCGCACCCTGGGCGAAATTCAAAGAGCCAAGATCATTCACAAGGACATCAAGCCGGGAAACATTATTCTGAATCGAAACACCGCTGCGATCAAGTTTACGGACTTCGGCATATCCACTCGCTTGAACCGCGAAACGGCTTCCTACTCGGCGACCAACGCGCTGGAAGGCACCCTGGGCTATATGGCGCCCGAGCAAACCGGCCGCATGAACAGGGCCGTGGACTATCGCGCGGATCTGTATTCCCTCGGCGTTACCTTTTACGAAGTTCTGACGGGAAGTCCGCCCTTCAGCGCGAACGACTCCATGGAGATGGTTCACTGTCACATCGCCGTGAAACCGGAACCCGCCGCGAAACGCAATGCTTTCGTTCCCAAAATTCTCTCCGATATTATCGCCCGGCTCCTGGAAAAGAACGCCGAGGATCGCTATCAATCCGCGGCCGGACTCAGACACGATCTCGAACGATGCGCCGAACTCCTGGAGCAAAACGGCGAAATCGGGGAGTTTCCGCTGGGAGAGCAGGACTATTCGGGTCGTTTCCAAATTCGCCAGAAGCTCTACGGACGCGCGGATGAACTTACGAAGCTCCTGGATTCCTTCGAAAGAGTAAGCGCGGGAGCAAACGAACTCATGCTTGTCGCCGGTTACTCCGGCGTGGGCAAGACCGCGCTGGTGAATGAAGTTCACAAGCCCATCACCGCTCGCAAGGGGCTCTACATTGCCGGTAAGTTCGACCAGTATCAAAGAGACATTCCTTACTTCGCGCTGACCCAGGCGTTTAATGATCTTTGTAGTTACCTGGTGAGTGAGGACGAAAACGTGCTGGCCGATTGGCGGCGCAAGATTCTGGACGCGGTAGGCGATCAGGGGCGCGTGCTCATGGAGATCATTCCCCAGTTGGAGCTCGTGATCGGACGCCAACCTCCGGTGAAGGAAATGTCGGGGCAGGAGGCCCAGAATCGTCTGTTGAAGGTATTCATGGCCTTCGTGGGCGCCGTTTGTCGACGCGAGCACCCCCTGACCGTCTTCATTGATGATTTGCAATGGGTCGATTCAGGTTCCCTTGCCCTGCTGCGCAACCTGAGCACGAACGAAAACATCAAGCACCTCCTGCTAATCTGCGCCTATCGCGACAATGAAACCAGCGCCAACCATCCGTTCATCCTGGCGCGGGACTATATCCGTGAAAAGGGCGTTCGCGTCACCAGCATTGAACTGGCGCCCTTGACCCGCGGGGATACGGTTCGCCTGATCTCGGACAGCCTGGACTGCGATGCCGGCTTCGCCGAACCCCTGGCGAAGCTGGTCCACTCCAAAACGGGAGGCAATGCGTTCTTCGTAAATCAGTTCATGGTCATGCTCTACAGTCGCGAACTGCTGAACTACGATTTCGACGCGCGCAAATGGGTCTGGGATCTGGACAAAATACAGGCTCGAAACGTGACGGACAATGTCGTCGAGTTGATGGCCGGTAAAATATCGCGCATGCGCGAAACTACGCGCAAGGTCCTGCAACTGGCCTCTTCGGTCGGCAATAAATTTGATCTCGGCTTGCTCTCGGTGGTAATGGAAAAATCGCCTCGGGAAACCCTTCAAGATATTTGGCACGCCATGGACGAGGGCCTCTTGCTTCCCCTGGACCGTAACTATAAACTTCTGGATTCGCGAGGTGACGGAATTGCTCCGGGCGAGGATTCATCGGGCCCGGGTCGGGACGAACCGGACGTCAACGCCGGCTTTAAGTTTGTACACGATCGAGTTCAGGAAGCATCCTACGCCACGATTCCCCATGAGGAAAGAGCCGCCATTCACCTGAAAATAGCGCGGCTCATTCTGGAGAGTGCCGGAGAAGAAGAGCGCCGGGAACGACTCTTTGATATCGTCGCTCAATTCGAGAAGGGCAAGGAACTCCTGCAAGACCGCGAAGAGCAGTTGCGTGTCGCGGAACTGTGCCTCAAGGCCGCCGACAAGGCCATGAAGTCCTCCGCGTTCGAATCGGCGCTGGGTTTTTCCCTCTTCAGTATCGAGCATCTCCTGAATGAGCAGGACTGGGAGGAGAACTACGAACTTACCTGGCAGACACACATGAACATGGTCTACAATCAATTCACAACCATGCGTCTGGACGACTGCGAAATCTCCATTCCCGCGTTGCTTGAACGTTCCGAGACGCAGGATCAAAAAGTCAATGTATATGAAGTGTATCTTCAATTTCTGTTTACGTTAAATCGCTATCACGAAGCCAATCAGGTTTCGCGTGAAGCGCTGCTTTATCTGGGGATCAAAACCCCGCGAAAGCCGACCAAGGCCCATATCGCCCTTGAGTATGTAAAATTTCGACTGCGCCTGGGCAGACGCAAGGCGCATGATCTAATGAAGCTGCCGAAATTAGAGGATCAACGCATATGGAATATGTTACGCGTGCTCTACAACAGCATGGAGTCCACTTACATCGTTGCGCCGGACTCCATGGGTTACTACAGCATGCTCATGGCCAATGCATCGCTGAAATACGGTAATTCCAGTCGAGCCGCCTTTGCCTTCGGGATGGTCCAGGCCGTCATGACCGGCGTCACCAAGGAGTTTAAGTCCGCGGATGAATTCGCCCGGATGTGCATTCAACTAAACGAGGAATTTCCCGACTCCAATGTAAAGGGACGGGTCCACTTTCTGGCCGGAAACTTTTCAAATCACTGGGTCAATCCCATAAAGGACCATGAACCGCTGGTACAAACCGCGCTCCAGCATTGCCAGGATTCGGGCAATCTGAATTGGGCCAACTACAGTCTGTTGTTTTCGCGCCCCCAGAGTCTGTTTTTTAACTCCCGCTCCATCAAGGAAACGCTCCAGGAAAATCTGAACGCCATGGATGTCTTCTTGAACACGAGCGATGGTGACGTAATTCGAGCAGCCTCCTACCACATTAACTGGCTACATCGATTGACGGGTTCCACGAAACGCTACCGGAGCCCGAAGTTTGATGTATCGGACGAGGAATTCGCCGAAGAAATGGCCCAACCCGGAAATTTTTTAATCCGCACTTACTACCATTACCTGGAAACCATGTGGGCCTACATGCATGCGGACTATCGAACGGCCCTGGGGCATATGAAGAGCGCCGCGGCGATTGTTCTGGAAACCCTGGGCAACCTGTCCGATCTGCTGGTACGCTTCTACTACATGCTCACCTATCTGGCCTTGCACCGGGAGCTGTCGCCCTTGGAACGTTTGCGTCTTTACCCCAACTACGCGTTGAGTCGCTTTCTACTCAAGCTCTATGCCCGCAATAATCCGCGGGAGTTCAGCGCCTATCATATACTCGCCCTCGCCGAGGAAGCCCGCGTTCACGGTAAAACCCGGGCGGCGGATCTCTACCATCAGGCAATCGAACACGCGAAGTCGACGGAGTACCATCACATTCAGGCCCTGGCCAATGAACTAACCGCGAAGTACTATCTGGAAATCGGCCGCGAACAAATCGCCGCCATGTACATGAACGAGGCCCACTTCCTTTACTCGACCTGGGGAGCCGCAGCCAAGTCCGCGCTAATGGAGCAGGAACATGGAGCGCTTCTGAATCGCATGCGCGCGCGAGCACGCGTGGAAAAAGGCGGCCTGGATTCCGTCTCCAACACGGGCACCCTGAGCACGGTGGAATCGCGCAGCGTGGACGGGCTTGATTTTCGCACCGTGCTCAAGGTCACTCAGGTACTCTCCGGGGAAATCAAACTGGAAAACCTGTTGCGAAAGCTCATGAAAAACGTAATGGAAAACGCGGGGGCGCGGACGGGCGTGTTTATTTTGCACCGCGAAGGAAAATACTACGTCGAAGCCGCGGGTCGAGGCGAAGACGAAGAAACCATTACCGTCATGATGAGCCGCGAAATCAACGAGTACCGGGAGCTTCCCATCAGCATCCTGAATTTCGTCGTGCGCACCAATGAGGATGTCATTCTGGGCGATGCCGCCGGTCGCCATCAGTTTGAGAGCGACGCTTATATTCAGTCCGCCAAACCACGTTCCCTGCTGTGCACGCCCATTCTCAATCAGGGACGCTTGATCGGCTTACTCTATCTGGAGAACAACCTGACCACGGATGCCTTCACCCGGGAACGCGTGCAGATCCTGAAGGTGCTCTCATCGCAAGCGGCGATTTCGCTGGAGAACGCCCTGCTCTACAACAGCATGGAGGAAAAAGTTCAGGAGCGTACGCGGGAAGTTCGCGACATCATGAGCAATGTCCATCAGGGAATTTTTACCTTGAACGCGGACGGCACCTTGAATCCCGGTTACTCGGGCGAACTGACGCGTATCTTTAATGTCGTTCAGTTTCAGAGACCTACGCCGGTTAGCCTTCGCGAACTGGTCCATCACGACAGCCTGGACGAGTATATCGCAATGCTGTTCAGCAATCCTCGGCTTTCACGTCAGATGACCAGGGATCTCAATCCTCTCCGGGAATACCACTACAGCGATGAAAAGCACGGCGTGGAAAAGAAACTGACCTTTCGCTTCTCCCCCATCAAGTCCCGAGAAAACAATGCGGTGGAAAAGCTCATGGTCGTGGTCGAGGACAAGACCACGGAATTCGAACTGCAACGGGAACTGGAACGTCGCGACGAAGAGCAAAGACGCCGATTCGAAAAATTTCACCAGGTGCTCTCCCTTGAACCGGGAGTTTTCGCCAATTTCGTACGAGAGGCTCGCCTGAACCTGGCCGAAGTACGCGAAGCCCTACGCGTACACGAAGCCGGACAAGACGTCGCCGCGCTGGATATTTGCATGCGCGAAGTTCACACCTTGAAGGGCAACGCCCGCGCGCTCAACCTGGAATCCATGGGGCGCGCCGCCCATGAACTGGAAACGTTAATCACGGACCTGCGCGACGCGTCGTCGCCGGCGAAAACGAAACAAGACGCCGTCAATGAGGCCATGAACAAACTGGAGGAAGATCTGGGAGACGGCGATGCTCTATTTGAGAAGATCACTTCCATGCGCGCCTCCCTCACTTCAACCAATATCGCTCCCATGACCGAACTGGAAGACCTGCTTCGCGGCGTAGTCGAGAAGGAAGCACGACTGGCGGGTAAGCAGGCAATCTTGAAGGTCGAAAACGAGCTAAAAACGGATCTTCCGGCGGAGCTACTCGACAAGTTGCGCAATCCCCTGATGCAAATGGCTCGCAATGCCGTCTACCACGGCCTGGAAACGGAGCGCGGCGATAAACCGCCCGCGGGCACGATTACCTTGACCTTCCGGGAAAAAGACGAAGGTCTGCAAGTGTCCATCATGGATGATGGGAAAGGGCTGAATTACGACGCCATTCGCAAGGGTGCCCTGGAACGAGGGCTGCTTTCGCCCGAGGAATCCGAGCAAACGCCGGACAAGAAACTGGCCGCGTTCATCTTTCATTCCGGCATGAGCACGGCCGACCGGGTTACGGAAGGCGCCGGACGCGGAGTGGGAATGGACATTGTGAAAAAAGACCTTCGCAAACTGGGGGCCATGATTTCCATCCAGAGCGAGCCTGGTCTTTTCACCCGCTTTTCCATCAAGGCACCGCTGCCCGGCGCCGCGAAGCGAGTGTCGTGAACGGACCCTACTCCTTGATGATGACCAGACAGCGATTGGTATTCGTGCCGAGCTTATTGTTCTTTACGTCCCAGCAGTTGGCCAGCTTCGTAAAGTTCTGCTGATTCAGGAAAAGTTCCTCGCCGCGAAGCGCCCCGCCGCGGACCTTCATGGGCAAATGCTCGAGCATGAGTTCTTCCAGGTTCTTGACGGAACCTCCGGAGACCACTTCGCCCACCTCGATTACGGCACGGCCGCCCTTCTTCAGCAGGCGACCGAATTCGCGGATACAGTCGCGCATGAACAGACTCCATTCACGGGGGTCCGCGGTCATGGTTACGTCCGCCTCGGTATCCAGGCCCAGAAACCAGGCTCGCATCCAATTATCCTCAAGGTAATTGACCTTGTTCAGAAAGGGCGGTGACGTCACAATCAGGTCCACCGTCCCGCCGCGTACGGAGGCGATATCGCGGGCATCGTGGTTTACGTATTGATTGGAGGGGGCCGCTTGCGCGAATCCCTCGGGCAGGGGTTGCGCCAGATCGCGCTTCATTTTACGAATGATGCGGTCCTGGATATTCTTGTATTCGGGTTCCTGATTGCGATTGCGATTGTTCCGTTTTTGAGCCTCGGGCATGATGGAAATCTGCGGGAAGGTGTAAACGGAAAAGAAACCGTCCGAATGTCCGTAGAGACGCGAAAGGGCCGTCAGACCGATGTAACGCAAAGCGTGATCATCGCTGTTTTCCGGCGCCAGTAGAAGCGCGCGTAGATTGAGAATTTCCTGAAGGGTATCGGGATGAAAGAAGGGCAACAGCTTCTCCTTGTCCCGTTTACTCAAGCGAAACTTGCGACGACGCAAATCCAGGCTTCGGGTTCTTTCAATGAGTTCGGCCAGGGGCGGGATGGAACCCCGAGCGGACGCAAGAAAGAGCGAAACCGGATTGATGTCGTTGTGAATACCGCGATGCCCCAGCATGTTGGCCTGTAGAATCGTCGTGCCGCGCCCTCCGAAGGGATCCAGCACGACGGCTCCCGGTCCACGCAGGTATCGCCCCATGAAAAAATCAGGCAATTCCGGCTTAAAGGAAGCGCGATAACTAACGGCGTAATGCAGGGGGTGCATTTGTCGTTGCCGCGCCGTCCACAGTTCGCCCGCGTGTACGGGAATCTTGAAGACGGGATGCTTGTATTTTTGAAGGCGATCATTCGCCCTTCGCGTTCTCGCGGACTCTATACTCTTAACTTCAGCCAAAGCACCCTTCATAAGGGTAGAATCGGCCGAACGGAGGCATGGCCCGCCTAAAAAACCGCGTGAGCGCGAAAGCCACCGCGGCGAAACGAATTAAACCGGCATTATGTCGCTATCTTGATTTCACCGCGCACGAAACGAGTGCCCGGCGCGAACCAGCACCCGAAGCGAAGGTTCGCCGCGGCGGCGTCAACCCTTGCCCTGTTGCTCCTTTTGTTCGCGAGCGGACAGCATCATCTCGAACATTCCGTCCCAGTCCAGGGGTTTGGGATCGCCGTCGGGCACGAGATTGTAGACGCTGAAGTCCGTCACGCCGCCCTTCTCCCGCAATACGTCCTCGTCGATGAGCGCGTTCCCCGTGAATGTTTTCGGATCCTGTTTCAAGATGACGGCGACGGCGTCCGCCAGCACGTCGGCCTTGCGCCAATCCTGAGGTCGCCCCATTTGCCAGTTAATGGTGGCCAGGGACTCCACGAGCGTGCGCGGCCACAGGGCATTGCAGGCAATGCCGCTTCCGCCCATTTCCTTACCCAATCCCTCGGCCAGCATGGTCATGCCGAACTTGGAAGTCATATAGGCGATTTTACCGCCCGCCTGATCCGGCTCAATGGGCGGACTCATGTTTATGATGTGCCCCCACCCGTTCTTTTGCATATGGGGGATCACCATTTGACTTAAGAGGAAGGGTCCCTTGAAGTTCACGTCCATTACCAGATCGAATCGCTTTTCCGGCGTGTTCTCGATGGGCTCCACCCAGATGGCGCCCGCGTTATTAATCAAAACATCGATGCGACCGAACTCCTTCAGGGTTGCATCCACCAGGTTTTCCAGGTCCGAGGCATGGCGCACATTGCATTTTACGGCCAGCGCCCGGGCTCCCATGGCCGTGACTTCATTAGCCGTTGCGTGAATCGTTCCCGGCAAACGCGGATTTTCCGCGGTGGTTTTGGCCGCCACGACGATATGCGCGCCCTCCCCGGCCAAACGCAGCGCCGTGGCGCGCCCGATACCCCGGCTTCCGCCGGTTATGATTACGACTTTATCCTTTAAGCTGCTCATGATTTCCCCCGTGAGTACCATGCAAGACGCGCGCTTCGGAGCGAAACAGCGGTTTTTAGGGCTTCGGGAGAAAAAAGTTTTATTCCAATTGAAAACACCCGTCGATTATTAATTTGAAAACCGCAGTTCATGATGAACTGGTGTCCCCGGTTGGGACGAAACACGGAAGTTAAGGTTCATGGAGG
>CAZGYS010000216.1:0-9624 GCA_964530305.1 uncultured Leptospiraceae bacterium | reverse complement strand
CGCCATGGGGATATAGTGAACCATGGCGTCTTTATTGCCATCGCAGCGCTTTTTCGCGAAGTTTGAATACCAGTTTCGAAGCGACTTATCGTTTTGAGCGAAGAGCATCCCCATGCGAGTGGGGCAATGTCCGCCGAGTTTACCGATCAACCACTTTGGCAGGTTTTTCACTCCCAGGGAACCGGGCTTTTTCCAGCCCATGTATACTCCGAACGGGCGGTGATTGATACCGTCGATTCCATCCGGCTCGTCATCTTTCCTGTTATACCAGGCAATTTTATAAGGCAAGTTAGGACCGGGCATGGTTGCCTTAAATTTCGGGTATGTCGGCTTCTGGAAATTAATACATGAATGACGTAGACGCGGTATAGGATGTAAATCGCGAATATGCTGCCTTCCGAAATGTTTATGGGGCCTATCATCACCGGCCCAAAAGTAGCTCTTAATTGTTTTGTGGAGCCTCTCGCTTCCGAACACGCAAACCATATCCTGCATTTTTCTCAACGCGTTGGCATGGAAGTTACTCGAGGTCACGCAAACCACATTGCGCACCTTAACTCCTCGAATTTCGGTTTCGGAAAACAACGCGACTTTCGCGTGCAGGAGTGCCTTATCCGAGTGTTCTTTGTCGGTAGCTCTATTAGCAAAATACCAAGAAAGTGGCTTATCCTGCGTGATTTGCATGGCATAATCGTAAAAATTTCTCATGCGCCCGATCTTCTTACAGTACCCGCCCGAAAGGTCGTTACGATCCATTGAAACGATCATGTTTATCCGGCGCGCTTTCCTCAGTATCGCGCCGTACAAGCGATGTATATGCGTAGTGGCGCGTGCGTCTTTCATAATTTTCGGATCCCAAATCATATTGATGAGATGGATCCGACCGTCGGACGGCGTTTTATGAATCAGCCGGGCCAGATGATCGAATATGGCTCCCTTCTTTACAAAAGGAGGTGGCGGGTCACCGGTAAAGTCGCTCACATTCCCATACCCACCATAGGGGTAATTCACAAGTAGATACGCACCAACTTTACCCCCGCTCGATGCCCGCGACGATTCCGTGACGAACGGCAGTGCCGCCGCCAGGAGTACTCCGAGAACAATACCGCGTGTTCTCCTTGAAATACATATTAGATTCATACTTGCCTCCTTTCCCCGGCGATGTTTCGCCGAGGCCAAAGGCAATCGGATGGAAAACAGACGTCAACCCGAAGCGTCGCTTTCGCCGAGATTTTTATAAAAATATATTAGCATACCCTGCTTTCGAAGGAAAAGAGGACCATTGAATTCGCGGCGTCTCCTGCTTTCGGAGGATATGCGCCGGGATTGGCGGGAGCTGAATCGAAGGGAGGTATTGCTTAGTTCAGCAGCTTTTGAGCTTGCTTAACATAAGAACCGTTGGGGCACAGTTCCAGATAACGACGAATGTTGTTCAGGTCCTTCGTCTTGTTGTGAAGGGTCTCGCACGCTTCCCAGATGTTATCGTCCATCATGTCTTCGTCGGCCCCATGTTCGCGCGCGGAAACATAGTGCTCGATGGCGGCATCATAGTCCTGTAGAAAATAGAGGGCGGCGCCGATTTGAGCGTCCACCGATGCGCGGCGCTCCGGATACTTTTCCAGAAAGGCGCGATAAGCATCGATGGAGCCCTGAAAATCGCCGTCCATTAAGATACGGGCGGCGTCGTTGAAGGCTCTGTCTTCGTCGTCTTCCTCCAGGGTCTTGCGATACTGATCCTGGAGTTTCCCACCGGTCTTGAGACTAATCCCCTTACCCGGAGTTTCGGACAGGAAGGCCGAGGTGGACTCCTTATTGCCCGAGAAGAGTTTTCGAAGAAAGTTAATCATTTATCAGTACATCACGGCCGGCGCCCTGGCCGGCCGCGAATGGCTATTGAAACGCGATTAGCTGAACCAGCGTTTTACGGCTTCATCGCCGATGTTCAGGCCGGTTACCTTCGCGCGCTGGACGATGGTCCAGAAACCGCGGTAGGTAGCACGGTCGTGCAGTTCGCCGTCGTGCTGGATGGGACCCCAGTCCGCGTCTTGAGCGGCCAGGAGAACCGCCACGCCTTTCTCAACTTCCGAGTTGTCCGGCTTCATGGCTTCAACGATGGCGTCGATCTGAATGGGGTAGATGGACCACATGCGCAGGAAACCGAATTCATAACGCGCGCGGGAAGCATCGCCCTTGGTTTGCTCGAAGTTCTTGAGATCCAGGGTAACATTGTGCGCGGGCACGACGCCGTTGGCCAGAGCCGCCGCCACGCAATGGGACTTGGCGCGACGGAGCAATTCGTGATCGAACTGGCCGGGGCTTTTCATGTTGGAAAGCGGGATGGCCCCGTGGTGACCGGAGATGAAATCCATCAGACCGAAGTCCAGCACCTGCATCCAGGGCAGAGCGGCGATTTGCTCGGCGTCACGCAGGGCGCCGTGGGTTTCCACGAGCACGTGGATGGGGATTTCGCGCTTCAGGCCGGCTTTGGAAGCAGCGCCCTGAATGTATTCGATCATTTCCTTAACTTGCGCCACTTCCGTGGGCTTGGGGATGGTGATGTAGGTCAGCTTGTCTCCGGCGCCGCCTACCAGGATGTCTACGTCCTGTTTCCAGTACTTGCTGGTGTAGTCATGGATGCGAGCACCCATTTGCTTGTGCTTGTTGTGTTCGCTATTGGTTACGCGAACGATCATTTCGGCGTGGTCTTTTTCCTGACCGGTGGGCGCGCCGTCCTCGCAGTCCTGAGTGATATCGAAAACCGGGCCCTTCTCTTCCTGGAAGCCCAGGGCCTTCATGATCAGTTTTTCCGAACCGGCGAAATGTTCGCACGTCGGGATGACCGGGAAAGGTTTTTCACCGGCGAATAATGCATCATTGGGATGAACCATGTATGTAGCTCCGCTGTTTGCTTATGTTTGGATTTGGGTCATATTTTGAAGAATGGCGAGGAAATCAAGGGGTTTCAAGGGTAGAAGGGTCTAAAGGTCGAAGGGTCCAATGGAGTTTTTTCCGCCTTTCGACCCTTCCCCTTTAGACCCTTTGACCATGAACTTACCCGTGTCTCTTTTCCAACTCTCGAACAATATCCGCCAGCGAGACTTCCTCGTGCACCAGCAGCACCTGGAGGTGAAAGAGCAGGTCCGCGGCCTCGTGGGTCAGTTCCGCGCGGTCCTGGTTTTTGGAGGCGATGATGACTTCACCGGCTTCCTCGGCGATTTTCTTCAGGATGCGATCCCGACCGTCGCGAAAGAGATTGGCGGTATAGGACTTTTCGGGTAGATCGATTTTTCGTTGTCGTAATACCTGTTCAAGCTGACTCAAAAATTCCATGAATGCTCCGAAACCGGCGCAACGCCGGACCCCGGGAGAAATCCCCGGCCCGGGCCGGGATGTCCAGTCATTTACCAATGGGGACGTATTCAGCTCGGGCTTCGTAACCAGACCAATGGCCTCCTACCGCGGAAAAACCCTGAAGCTCGTGCTGCTGGTCGCGACATTGAGCACTTTCCTGACGGGCTGCATGTCCGTAAACATGCTTTCCCGGGCGAGTAAGTCCGGCGACTTCCGCACACCCATCGTCTACGCCGGCACACGCTACTCCACGCGAATAGTCGGCGCTTACGCGCGGGGCGCTTCGGCCCGCAATCTCTCCATTGCGCTCGCCCCCTTTCTGGCCGCGGATCTGCCTTTTACTTTCATCCTGGATACCATCCTCTTGCCGGTCACTCTGCCCTGGAGTTTTTACGCGACTTATCTGGCGGATTACGATCAATACTACACGTCTACAGCCCTGCAATTTCATCGTTCCCGGGAGGGCTTCCTATGGGTGGACGGGGATTACGTGTACATGGTCTTCGGCCGCAAACGGAGAAGTTACCGGGCGGCGGACCTGCAACGGGATTCGAAGCGCCGCGCATATATCTACCGGGGCAGACCCGTTTTCCCTCTGTACTCGTCCACGCCTGATTTTTCCCCGTCGGGGCTCCGGGAATACTGGTCCTGGAGAGGGGGCGGCGGCGACAAGTGCGCCGTGTTCAATACCGCTCGACATTTTCGCGCCATATGCCGCCGCTATGACGGCCGCCTGGCGATTCGCCATTATGAATACCGGGGCGCGTCCGAGCGCCTCATCATCTCGCGCAAAACACGCGCTCCCAGGATTCCAGCCGATGCCGTCATTGAATTTTCGCCGGACGGAACCCGGGCGGCCGTCGGAATGCAAAGTTCCAACGGTAATCTGATTTATTTGATGGACAGCCGCAACGGTCGCGTCCTGCGCGAATTCAGTCACGAACCGCGCTTGAACAAGATGGTACACGCCCTGGAATTTGATCGCTCGGGCAGGTTTTTGTTCGCCACCCTGGGCGGCGCATACAACTCTTCGAATGTGATCGCCGCTTTCGACACGGGTGCGCCTTCGGGCTCGAACCCTTTGCGGGCCCTGCTGCCCGCGGCCCATAAGACCTATGAACTGTTTGTGGGCGCCCGGGGCAAATATTACTGGTACACAACCGACCGCAAACTCGTTCGCCGTACACTGCCGCGCGGCCTGGTCCCGACAGAGCCGTGAAAGAGCTTGACGGAATGCGCCGTTCCGCTCATAATCAAGCGGCGCCGATTTTGACGCCGCCCGGAGCTTCACCCTGGCACTGGAAACATTTACCATAGAGCAGGACTTTCGCGCCCCCGTAAGCGAAATATTCGCCGAGCTGGCCGATCACGAGGCCATGGGTCGTCTATTCGGCATGCCCATGAAACGGATCAAGGATGCCGATCCCGCGGGACCCGGCGGGGTGAACGGACTCGGTTCCGTTCGAAGCCTGGGAATCTTTCCCTTAACGTTCGAAGAGACCATCACCGTCTTTGAACTAGATCGCCTGATCGAATACAAGATCACGAAGGGCGGTCCCCTGAAACATCACCTGGGTCGCATTGAATTCTCCGAGCAAGACGGGCGTACACGGGTCAAGTTCAGCATGGAACTGGAACCCATTCTTGATTTGCCCGGCGTTTCCATGGTGGCGAAGCTGGGCATGCGCGAAGCGGTTGCCGGCGGCCTGCGGCGATTGCACCAACGCCATGAGAAATAGGGCCGACAAGCCCGCGCCCATCGCGCTTACAACCGCGATAGTGTCGGCAAGCATGCTCGTGATTAGCCTCACGACGTCTTGCTCTTCCACTTACAATACGTATCAGGGCATGAGCGTTGCTCACCCGCAAACCCCCATCGCCTTCGCGGGCGTCCGGAAATCCGCGGACTTCATTGAGCAATTCGGCCATGGCACTCCATACGTTCCACGCTTTATAACCTGGTTCGCCGTGCTCGATCTGCCTATTTCCCTGGCGCTGGATTTCCTGTTGCTGCCCATAACCGTTCCCTGGCGAGTCTATGTTCACGAATTCAAAGAACATGATTATTTTCACACGGACAAACAATATATCTTCGACCCGGCCCGGCGCTCCATTCTATTGCGCCACCGGGGCGATTACCTGCTGCTCACGGGCAGGCGCAGCCGCTTCTTAAACCAGAGGTACGTCAAGCTTCTGCCCCAACGCGGCGGCTACTTCCATAAGAAAGAAAAGGTGCTGGGATTCGAAGTGAGTCCCAATCAATTCGCCGTGCCTCCCGAACGCCCTCGGTACCCCTACCTGGAAATCCGTTACGGCACCCAAAACATCAATCGCGCGGCATTTATCGATGCGGAGACGAGTGGAAGTGAGCTCTTGCTCAAACGATCGGACTTCAGGCACGGGAAAATCGTTCAGCGGCGAAAGACCGCGAAAGTCCTACGTGGTCGTTCTAGAAATACACGCATGGAGTATTCGCCCGACGGGAAACTGCTGGCCGCGGGCGGCAACACGGGGAATCGCAATGTTACGCTGGTTTTGGACGCTGATACCGGCCGCCGGCTTCACGCCCTGACCTACAAACCGGAGCTTTACTCCGGCGTGGAGACCCTTGAGTTTGATCGCACGGGGCGCTATTTATTCGTTCTGCTTATTCCCGGGAAAGGGACCGGGAACGGTGATCAGGCACTTAAGCACGTCATCGCCGTATTTGATCTACGCGCGCCGAACCAACCCGTCGGATTCCTGCCCGCCGACCATGACACGCGCAATATTTTTGTCTCCCACGATAATAGGTATTACTGGACCGCGAGTGGACACTGGCGATTGGGCTATGACCTGCGCCGACGTACAATACCGCGCGGCATGCTGGAATCGCCTTGAGCGAAAGTGCGGACGCGAAAGGTAGTCCGAGGCGATAGGGCCGTTACCGCACGGCGATGCCTTCACCTGCGAAACCTCGTATTCGCGGAAGTGAAAAATGGACGCGGCCAGAACGGCGTCGGCTCCCGCTTGCAGGATGGCTTCGCTCAGGTGCTCGGGTTTTCCCACGCCGCCCGAGGCAATGACGGGAATACTCACCGCGTCACCAATGGCCTTCGTCAGACCCAGATCGTAACCATTCTTCGTGCCGTCCCTGTCCATGCTGGTCAACAGGAGTTCTCCGGCGCCTCGCTCCTGGGCTTCCCGGGCCCAATCCAGAGCCGAGCGTCCGGTGGGCGTACGACCGCCGTGTAGATAGACCTCGTATTCGAAGTCCACTGCATTACCCTGGCCGTCCTTGCCGTCCCGGGTGGCGCGCGCGTCGATGGCGCAGACGATGCACTGGGATCCGAAAAGCTCCGCTGCCTGGGTGAGCACCTCGGGCGTCTGAAAGGCCGCCGTATTCAGGGAGGCCTTGTCGGCGCCGCCCATCAAAATGCGTTGCACGTCGTCCACCGTGCGAATGCCGCCGCCCACGGTGAAGGGAATGAAGATCTCATCGGCTACGCGTTCCACCAGATCCTTGACGATGTCCCGGCGATCCGAGCTGGCGGTGATGTCCAGGAAACACAACTCGTCCGCGCCGGTCTCTTCATAATAGCGGGCGTTTTCAACCGGATCCCCGGCGTCCCGCAAATTGACGAAATTGACGCCCTTGACCACGCGGCCGTCCTTGATGTCCAGACAGGGTATGATACGTTTCGCGAGCACGCGCCACGTTCAGACGACTCGCCGCCCGTGAAAAGCAAAACAGTACTTCAAAACTGTGCTTGAAAAACCAGGCGGCCGGTGCGAACTTTCGACATGCTGGATTTTTTCGTGGGGATCTTCAACGCCATCGGCGGCTTTCTGGCGTGGATTTTCGATCCCACCTTCCTGATGGACATGTTGAAACTGTTCGTTGCGCTCTTGTGCGGCCTGATCCTGGGCGCCGAGCGAACCTATCGCGGTAAGGCCGCCGGCATCCGTACCAATGCTCTCATCGCCATGGGCGCCTGCTTGTTCATGATCGTTTCCGAACACGTGGCGCAGTCCGCGCGCATCGCGGGCTTCACGACGCCGGATCCGGCTCGCATCGCCGCGCAGGTGGTGACGGGCATCGGCTTTCTGGGCGCGGGCACGATTCTCATCAGCCGCGGCAACATCAAGGGGCTTACTTCCGCGGCCAGTATCTGGGTCATGGCGGCGGTGGGCCTGGCCATCGGCGCGGGCCTGTGGAAGCTGGGCATCGCCACCACGATCTTGCTGGTAATCATGATTGAATTGCTGGGTTTCGTCGTCCGCCGGATTCGCGTGGACCGCTTTCGCTATGTGCGCCTTTCGGCCATCGTCAAGCGTGAGGAAAACATTCAGCCCATGCGTAAGTATCTACGCAAGAACGACGTGTCCTATTCCGAGGAAAGTACGGAAGTGATCCTGGGAGAAACCCACTATCAGGCCACGCTGTATTTTCGCGGCGCCCGGGAAGCCGACCTGCGGGACGACCTCCACGAACTCAAGGGCGTCAAGACGGTCACCCTGTTGACTCAGGTCGTGGAATAGGACGGCGACTTACCAGGCAGGCCAATTTCTTGAACTTTCCCTTCCGGCGATTCACAACCATCGCCTTGATTTTGCTGGCGGCCGTTCTATTGATAGACCTGGCCGTTCGCTTCGGCCCGCGCTGGTTGGAAAGCAGACCGCCCGATCCCTTGAACCCCGGCACGTCCCTCTACACGATCATCGCCGTAATTATCGCAAGCGCCGGCCTGGGCATCTACGGACTGGTTCTGCACGCGCGCCGCTTCGGGCGCACGCCTTTTCTGGACTCCTTTCGCCCCGGTTCCGAACCCGCGTCGAAACTTTCGCGCGAACTCGAGGAGATGTTTCAAGGGCGATCCAATGCCGACGTCATGTCCGCCGTGGTGGCGGCCCTGTGCATTCACATCGCGAAAGCCGACGGACGCATTACAAAAGACGAAATGGACGCGTTGCGCTCGTCCCTGGATGATAATTTCATCAGCACCGTGGACCATACCTTCATGGCCCGCGTGGCTCGAACCGTGAAGGAACACCTTCAGTCGGTTTACTCCGCCCATAATCCCCGTGCCGTGCGTGAATCCGCCGCGGCGATTATGATTCAGTATGAAAAGCACAGTGGCCACGCCTACAAACTCAAGGACCGCCGGGACCTCTTGAGGTTCCTGGCCTTGATATTATATGAGACGCTCATCGCCGACGAAACCGCGGACCCGGCGGAGCTGGAACTCTTTGATTTCATAGCGGGGCGATTGGGCTTGAGCAAGGGCGAGCGCGAATCAGTCAAGCAAGCCGCCTGGTTCAATCACTGGCGTCGCCGGGATGACGACCCGGCCGAACGCGAAGCTCGCCGCCGGCGATTCGAAGAAGAGTCGGCTCGTCGCCGCGCGAAAGAAGAAACCCGTCGCCGCAAGGAAGGCGGTTCACGCCGCGCCGACCCCGGTTTCGATCCGTCGACCTGGCCCGAAAGCGAAATGGAGCAGGCCATGCGTCTGTTCGGCCTGGACCGACGCTACACTCGCGCCGAACTGGAAAAAGCCTGGAAGAAAATCGCCATGCTCCACCATCCCGACCGCTTTCACAGCCAATCGCCTGAAATCCGCGCGGCCGCCAATGAGCGTTTCATAGCTTATAGAAAGGCCCACGAATACCTGCGCGAACGGGTCTAGGCCTTAACGTCATTCCAACCCCTCTACTTTTCACTCAAGACGCGCACCCAGTTGCGAAATTCGACGCAGCGCACGGCGGGATCCAGCAGGTCCGGCCCCATGTCGTATTGTTCCACCAGGTCTCGGCGCCCAGGGTTCTCGTGCAAACGCTCCCAATCGGTGAAGTGCGCACGCAGGCTGTCGTGATCCGAAAACCAGCCTTCCTTGACCAGGCCGTCCGCGCGAAAGCGCGCCAGGGCCGCCACTTCCCGGGGATCGTACTCGGGATGATACTGCACGGCCCAGAAATCGGTCTCGTTAAAGCGAATGGTCGCGGCCTGCACTTCCGTGGCTTCGCTTGCGGCAAGCACCACCGAGCCCGGCGGCAGGGTCTTGACGTCGTCATAATGACTGGTGAAGCCGTCGAAGACCGAAGGTTTGTCGACGAAGAGCGGATGGCCCCACCCTTCCCGCGTCAGACGCACGTCGCGCGAAATACCGAACTCGCGACCACGCGGATTCAAGCGGCACTCGCCTCCCGCGGCCGTCACGGCGATGTGCAGCGCCCAGCAACTGCCGAAGCTGGGTATCCGGGCATCGAACGCGGCCCGAGCCAGTTCGATTTGCC
>CAZGYS010000215.1:5887-9626 GCA_964530305.1 uncultured Leptospiraceae bacterium | reverse complement strand
AGCCCTTTGCCGTTCCGGGCCTGGGCGAAATCGCCCTGGCGACCATGGTGGCCCCGGCCTTCGTTCAATTGATGTACTTGCAGGGCGTGCATCGCGACAGGGTCGAACCGGAGGAAATCGCCGCGTACCTCAAGCTGCTCAAGCGCGAAGACGGCGGTAAGGCCTTTCTCAAGATCATGCGTGGCTTCGAGCGCACGCCCGAGAAAAGCGAACTGTATCGGAGCGCTACCCGTGACGTTCCCTATCCCGTTCAAATCGTATGGGGTAAGGACGACCCGGCCTTGAAAATCGGCCATTACGGCCGCGTCATGATGGAAGAGACCGGCATCAATCGCATTCAAGAACTGCCCGGGAAACACTTCCTGCAGGAAGAGCAGGGGCCGGCTATCGCCGCGGCGGTGAAGGCGATTGCTTCGTGAGTCGGTCGGGAAAGCGCCTTTTGAACGGAGGTTGTATCGCGTCGGCGTCGCTCCTCTTTCTTGTGTTCATGGGGCTTTCCGCTCATGACCCGGCGGATCTCGAGCAACTAAAAAAGACCGGGTCGTGCATCGCCTGCGATTTGCGTGGCCTGAAAAAGGAAGCGTTTTATTTCAAGAGGTCCGGCGTGCTGGTGCTTCGCAACGCGGATCTCAGTCACGCTGAAATTGAGGGCTCCTTTAAGCGAGCCCGAATGAAGGGCGTTCGGTTGCGAGGGGCCAAAATTTCAGCCGCCGATTTCAAGCGGGCCGTCCTGGAGGGCGCCGATTTCAGCGAAGCCACTCTGGGCAACGCGAACTTTGCCGGCGCTCGCCTCAAGGGAGCGACGTTCTTCAACTGCCTTATAAGCTTTCGCTCGAATTTCAACGGCGCGGACTTGCGACACGCGTCCTTTGAAAAATGCGTGAACCCGAACTACGGCTTCGCGGAATACAAGGAACTTCAATTGGATTTCGAGAATGCGCGCCTGGAGGGCGTGAACTTGAGCGGGGCCAGACTACGCAAGGCGGGCTTCGGGAACAGTGTCATGACGAAGGCGAATCTTCAAGGCGTCTCCATATCGGAATCATACGTCGCTCATGTAAATTTGACGAGCGCGAACCTGCGTGGGGCCCGCTTTCCGTCCACCAGCTTCAATGATACGAATCTCTCCCGGGCCGATCTTCGCGGCGCGATTCTCTCCGGAGTCTCTTTCGACACCGTCGATTTTTCGGGCGCGAATTTGAAGGACGCGATCATTTCCGGAATTCGCGTCAAGGGCGGCGCGTGCCGCGAGACCATCATGCCGGACGGCACGGTTTGCCGCGCGAGCTGCAAGCAGTGTTTTTCCAGGAATCGCCTATCCCCGAGCGAAAGCCTGCATCAAGCCTTGCGATTCTACCGGGACAAGTCCGATTATGATACAGTTCGGGGTTTGCTGGCCCGGGGCGCCGATCCCAATGGCGCCGACGCGAAAGGAGTCACGCCGTTTATGAAGGCCGCGCGCTGGAATCACAAGCGTCTACTTGAACTCTTCCTGGCAAGAGGCGCTCGCCTTGATGCGCGCGACAAAAAGGGGCGCACGGTTCTTCACTACGGCGCCATGTACATGGACGAGAAAAAACAATGGGTCGCCTTGCGATTCCTGCTCCGGAGTGGAGCGGATCCTCGGGCCCTGGATCGGATGGGACGTAATGCTCTCATGGCGGCCGCGCGCGGTGGGAATGCCTTCGAACCGCTGGTAAAGGCGGGTCTGAACGTGAACGCGCGCGATAAACAAGGGCGAACGGCTCTCATGCATCTGGCGAAGCGAAAGCACTTCCCCGACCATGCAATCGACGCGCCCCGGATCGAGGAGCTCCTGCGACTGGGAGCGAAGATAAATGCCCGCGACGGCAAGGGGAGAACCTTCCTGGCGCGCCTGGTGGAAACCAGCGGGCTGTGGAAAGGGCCGGATCAATTCGAAGAGCGCCTGGCCGTCATGCTGATTCGCCGAGGAGCGGATCCGAACGCGACGAATGTGATGGGGCGCTCTTTGATTTATACCCTGGTGAAGGCGGGGAGAGTGGAGGAAATCGCGTTCTTCGTGAAGCACGGCCTGCGCGTTCGGGTAAGCGATGATGATGGAATCACTCCGCTCATGTCGGCGGTCATACCCGAGTTAAAGGACGGCAAGGCGCCGCTGGATAAGATTCGCCTGCTCTTGAAACATGGTGCTCGGGTCAACGCGCGGGACAAACGCGGCGAAAGTGTTCTGCATTACGCTCTCCTGGATGAGTCGACCCATACGCGAGCACGCCCCAATTTAATCGCCTATTTATTGAAAAAGGGTGCCGGCGTTCGGCGGGCGAACAATGCTGGCAAATCGCCCCTGGATATCGTTCGCGAAAAATACGGCCGGAACGACAAGGTGCGTCGCCTGATCGAAAATGCGGCGCGATGACGGGGTGCAAGGGGACGAAATACATGCAACGAAAATGGGCACTCATCGCCTGGCTCTGGATTCCGCTTTCGGCCGGTACGTATGCGGCGGATCCGCCGCCTCTCAAACAACTACTCACGACCCGCGCTTGCGTCGGTTGCGACTTGACGGGGGTGCGACTCAAGAGTCGCAATCTCGACGGAGTCAATCTGTCGGGCGCTCGTCTGGGCGGCGCCAGGCTTGAGTCGATGGAGCTGGCGAAAGTAGACCTTACGCAAGCGTATCTGAAAGGCGCGTCGCTGGGGCGCAGTGTTCTGGATGGAGCCGGGGCTCGGAAAGCCGACTTTAGCGAGTGCGTCTTTTTCGCGCGGGTAACTTTTCTCGGGGCCGATCTTCGCGGTGCTTCTTTTCATGGTTGTCGTGCCCGAACCCGGGCGGCGATAAACGGGCGTAGCCCCTATCAAGTGCGCGTGGAATTCAGTCGGATCCGGGCTGACGGTGCCGACTTCGAAAAAACCGTTTTGCCGAAGTCGCGTTTTCACGGGGCCCTGCTTGGCGGTGCTCGCTTTCGTCGGGCGCGATTGGAGCAAGTCGATTTCACCGGTGCCCGTCTTGTTGGAGCCGATATGCGCTCCGCGCGGCTGCGCCATGCCTTGATGAAAAAAGCGCATATGGACACCGTGAACCTCGAGGGGGCCGATCTTCGCGGTACGGGTCTTGAGGGCGCGCGGCTAAACGGCGCGAATCTGCGTGGAGCTTTGATACATACGGCGCGGGTAACCGGAGCCGTATGTCGCGGAACAATCATGCCCAATGGGCGGCGCTGCGGCGGCTCCTGCGCGCAGTGTTTCGCTCCGGCTTACTATACGCCGCGCGAACTTCTTCGAACGGCGCTGGAAGGCCGTAATCTTAAAGGCGTTCGGCGGGCCCTCGCCGAGGGCGCGCATCCCGATACTCTGTATGAGGGAGAGCGCACGCCCTTGATGTTCGCCGCCTCAAGGCACTTTTCGGAAGCCGTCCGTCTCCTTCTAAGGAAAGGCGCCGGGCTCAACCGAAAAGACGCCCGCGGTTCGACGGCCCTGCACTATGCCGCCGCGAACGATCCCCGGGGTAAATGGGAAACTCTTCGTATTTTGCTCCGGGCGGGCGCGGATAAAGAGGCCCGTAATTCCTACGGTATTACCCCCTTGATGGTCGCGGTCGAGGGAGGCTCGGGGGCGGTTCGGATTTTGCTCAAAGCGGGCGCGAAGGCAAGCACCCGCGATAAGAGCGGACAAACAGCCTTATTCTATATTGCTCGGCGCGATACCACGCAAGGCGGTCGCGACGGCTCTCGCATACTCAAGCTGTTGATTCGAAAAG
>CAZGYS010000215.1:2575-5877 GCA_964530305.1 uncultured Leptospiraceae bacterium | reverse complement strand
ATTTTCGTGTACGAAAAGGCGCGAAAATTAACGCGACCGATTCGGATGGGCGGACGCTGCTGATGGAACTGCTGGATCGTTCGGGCCCGGGATGGGGTCGTGACGCTACCCGATTGCTGTGGAGCCTTCTTCGGCTAAAGGCGAACGTTAACCATCGCGATGGGCGGGGTCGCGGCGCGCTGCTGCTGGCTGCCGGGGGCTGCAACATACCCGCTATTCGCGCCTTACTTCGATACCGTGCGCGCGTTCGAAGCGCCGATCAGGATGGCCGGACACCCCTGATGTACATGGTCCGGCCGCGGACGCCTTGCACGGACGAAAATATAAGCGCGACGATCAAATTGATTGCCGTTTTCCTGCGCGGGGGCGCGCGAATCAATGCCGTGGATAAAGTCGGCCGAAGTGCTCTGCGTTATGCCGTGGAGGGCGCGGCGCACGAAAATACGAGTATGATTCGCTACCTTTTGCGTCGCGGCGCGAATCCCGTCCTGAAGGCCGATGACGGCCAATCGCCCTTGAGCATCATTCGGGCGCGGTATCCGTACGAGGAAGAACTTGTCCGACGCTTGCTGGAGCAGGCGGCCGGTAAACGTGCTCGGCGCCGCTGAAATCCCGACTAACATCGATTTCGGGGCCGTTCGGCACAATTTCCTCCGAACTATACAAAAATTTAGTCATTCAGCATTTTTCTTATTGACATAATCCTTTATTTGGCAAACCGATGTTTACTATGAAGGATCTAACCGAGAAGCAGGTCAACATACTCGATTACATCGAGGGATATATCAACAACGCCGGTTACCCGCCCACCATTCGGGAAATCGGAGAGCAGTTTACCATCACCGCCAAGGGCGCTTATGATCACCTTAAGGCCATCGAAAAGAAGGGCTTTATCAAATGTGAGCGGAATCGCAGCCGGGCCATCGAGCTGCTCAAGACTTCTTCCGGTAACGCGCCCCTGTCCTCGGGGGATGTCGTCAATGTTCCTCTGCTGGGACGGGTAGCCGCCGGTGTTCCCATTCTGGCGGAAGAGAATATCGAGGAATATCTGGCGTTTCCGCGCAATATGCTTCCGGGAAGCCACACCTTCGCGCTGCGGGTGGCCGGGGATTCCATGAAGGACGCCGGGATCAATGACGGTGACATCGCCATCATCAAGAAGCAGGACATCGCCCAGAACGGGGACATCGTCGTCGCCCTGATCGAAGACGAAGCCACGCTGAAGTATTTCTATCGAGACAAGAAGCGCGTGCGCCTGCAGCCCGCCAACAAGGCCTACAAGCCCATTTATACCTCCAATGTTTCCATCGTGGGTGTGCTCGTGGGCATCTATCGTCAGTTCTAACTTTATTCCGGCCCAACGTCTTGGGCCTTGTTTGCCGCGCGACCGGCTCTTGCGGCGCCTTTTGCCCCTTGTTCGATTTGACGGCAGCCGTTTAAAAGTCTTTCCAGTGCCGGCCCGGGTGGGTCGGCTGACCGGATATTTGTCGGAACTCCGACGGATGAAACGGTACTATGGACTTTTATAAATCTCTCTTCCAGCCCTTGCTCTTTAGCCTTGATCCGGAGCGAGCGCACAATCTCATGAAGGCCGTGGCCGTACCGGCGGGCGGCAACGGGGCCGTTCGCAAGCTCTTGCGAAAATGGTATGTCTACGAATCGCCCTTTCTGGAGACCCATGTGGCGGGTCTCATGTTTCCGAACCCGGTGGGTCTGGGAGCAGGCTTCGATAAGGACGGGGCCCTGTATTCCTTCCTGGCCAATGCCGGATTCGGTTTTATCGAGTCGGGCACCTTTACGGCCCGGGAACAACCCGGCAATCCCCGCCCGCGCATCTTTCGTTTCCCGTCGCATCGCGCGCTGGTGAATCGCATGGGCTTTAATAATCCGGGCGCGGATAAAGCCGAAAGCAAGCTGGCCCGGCATCGCCAAAAGCCGGTGCCCTGGGGGATCAACATCGGCAAGAGCAAGGTCACCGATCTCGAGGACGCCGCCGCCGACTATGCATATACCCTGGATAAACTGGAGCGATACGGGGACTACATTACCGTCAACGTAAGCTCTCCCAACACTCCCGGCCTGCGGCGATTGCAGGAGCGCGGGCGATTGAGCGAGCTGCTGGCCGAGGTGAAGCGAAACACGCGCGGCTACAAACCCGTGTTCGTGAAAATCGCGCCGGACGTGGACGACGCCGGCCTGGACGATATCCTGGCCGTCATCGAGGACACGCGGCTTGACGGCATCATCGTATCCAATACGACCATCCAGCGCGAACTGGTCCCGGGCGCCGAGAAGGAGCAAGGCGGTCTCTCCGGCGCGCCCCTGCGGGAAAAAAGCACGCAACTGATTCGAGACGTTTATCGTCGCACCGGCGGCAAGCTGCCCATCATCGGCGTCGGCGGAATCTGCAATGGTCCGGATGCGCTGGAAAAGATTCGCGCCGGCGCCAGCCTCATACAGCTATACACCGGTTATATCTACGGCGGCCCCCGACTGCCCGCCGAGATCAACGCTTACCTGGCTGATTTCTGCGAGCGCGAAAACGTATCCATTGCGGCGCTCATCGGCTCCGAGGAACCGCCGCCCGGAAATCGCCCGCGCGCGAAAAAGACCGCGGCGAAAGCTAAAAAGAAAATCGCCAAAAAGATCGCCGGGAAGAAAGCCCCGGCCGGAAAGAAGGCCTCCAAAAAAACAGCCCAAAAGAAACAAGCAAAGCGGAGTGCGCGAAAATGACGAATGATTCCCGTGATGTGATAATCGTCGGCTCCGGCATCGTCGGCCTCGGAATCGCCCATGCCCTGGCCAAACGGGGACGCAAGGTGACCGTCGTGGACCGCGAAAGTCGGGCAAAGGGAGCATCGGTGCGCAACTTCGGTCTGGTATGGCCCGTGGGGCAACCGCCGGGAGATCGGCTGGAGCTGGCCCTGAAGAGCCGCGAAATCTGGAAGAGCGTCGCCGCGGCCGCGGGGTGCGAAATCGCCGAGAACGGTTGCTTGCATCTGGCCTACGCCGAGGACGAAATGGCCGTGCTCCGGGAGTTCACGGACGCGGCCGGGGAGCACGGCTATCGCGTTCGCCTCCTGGACGCGGACGAGGTCCTGCGTCATTCCCCCGGCGCGAATCCCGAGCAACTGCGCGGAGGCCTGCTGAGCGAAACCGAAATGACGGTCAACCCGCGCCAGGCCCTGTCCGCCATCCCCCGATGGCTGGCCTCCGAACTCGGAGTGGAATTCATATACGATGCGGCCGTCACGGCCCTGGATATGCCGCGCGTTATGGCGGGTGGTCGCGTTTTGCGGGCC
>CAZGYS010000215.1:0-2565 GCA_964530305.1 uncultured Leptospiraceae bacterium | reverse complement strand
TGTCTTCGTTTGCTCGGGAGCGGACTTTGAAACCTTGTATCCGGACGTGCTGCAAGCAAGCCCTCTTAAAAAGTGTAAGCTCCAGATGATGAAGACGGGGCCCCAGCCGGACGGATGGCGATTGGGTCCGTCTCTTTGCGCCGGCCTGACCCTGCGACATTACCCCGCTTTCGAACACTGCCCCTCGGTGGGCGCCGTGCGGGAACGTTTCGCCCGCCTGGATGCGCGCCTGGACCAGTGGGGGATTCAGATTTTGCTTTCCCAGAACGCGGCGGGTGAGCTCATCATCGGCGATTCACACGAATACGGAGACGACATCCAGCCCTTCGACCGCGAAGAGATCAATGAACTGATTCTGGAAAGCCTGTTTCAGTTCGCGCGTTTTCCCGACAAGCGCATAACGGAGCGCTGGCACGGCATCTACGCGAAGTCCATGGACGGCGCGCCCTACTTCACGGCCGAACCTGAAACCGGCGTCACCATCGTCAACGGCCTGGGAGGGGCGGGCATGACGCTTTCCATGGGCCTGGGAGAAAAGGTCGTCGCCGAACGATTCTCTTGAGAGACGCCAATCGACTTGAAAGAATTGACGGATTTACCTCATGTCCGGCTCCATGGGTCATGTCATCCGCCGAAAAACAATCCCGCCTGGTGCGCATCTGGACCAGTGTAAACGTCGAGGAAGTCAAGAAGCATCTCATCACCATCGACGATCATTACGGAACCTGCGGGAACTGTCAGCAGCTCGGCTTGAATTATCTGGAGCACGGCCAGTGCCCGGGATGCAATACCACCTTCAAGTATCTCGCGTCCACGCTCAAGAATCCGGCGGACATCGCCAAAATCGTAAATCGTATTCAGAAGGAAGGTCTGCCGTTGCAGGTCATCGAAAAGGACGATTTCGAACGCGCCGACGCTCGGGACGCGCTGGGGGATCTGTTCAAGACCTGACTCTCCGGCGGCCGATGGGCGCGCGCATCAAGCCGAAGCCATGACGCGCTTTTCGCCGTAGGCGCGCACGGCGTCCATCAAGGGGCGCAGGTCGTAGAAGATGAACGGCAGGGCTCGTTCGCGAAAAATCTCTCGATTCAAACGCACGATGGCCGCGCGTTCTTTCTCCGTCATGAAATCTCGCCGCTTGCCGGCCAGGACGTCCCGGGCGCCGCGAATCACGGCTTGAAATTCAAGATGGGCCGCTCTACGGTCGGGCTCGGGTTCGCGCAGGGAGGCGATGGCCGCGTCACGCTTAACGCGCAGCTCATGTTCCGGTTCCAGAAAGCGCGACGGATCGAATTTCATCCAGCGCAGGTCCCTTTCAATTTCACTGGGCGCCCGCGATTCCAACGGGAAGTCGGCGCGAGCGCGCGGGTAGATGGTGGCGGAAGCCACGGTAAAGGGCGCGCCCTTGCACTTGAAAAAGTTAAGCAGCACCTGATCGGTGATTTGATCGTATCTTCCGCCGCCGCGACCGTGAATGAAAATATCGCATAGAAACAAGCGGCAGAACAGGGTCAACGCCACGGCCCGGGGGTAAACCTCCGGGTGATTCCAATCCATGTCCTGCGTCAGGGGAATGCGACGTCCGGATTTTACGCCCCAGAACGGCAGCTCCCGGGCGTCCAGATTGGGCAGGGGCTGAGCGGGGTTTTTGATTTTGCGTTCGCGGCGATAATCCTCAAGAGCTCCGTTATAGACTCGGCGAAACTCGTCCGCGTTCTCCACGATGAAGCGCTTGAAGTAGGCGAAAGCGCGGGTATCCATCAAGTCGGAAACGTAAATTGTACGCAGATTGATTCCGTTTTCCCGTTCCCATCTTTCGCGCAGGCGAACCCCGGGCTCGGTGACGCGGGTGGAAGCCTCGGTCTCTTCCATGGCCATGCGCAGGTTACGGCGAATTTCACTCACCATGTCCGGCGCGAAAATATCGGCGGCGTTCAGCTCCAGTTCGCGCATGCGTTCCAGCAGGGCCTTGCGACGACCGGGCTCCAGCTCCTGATACTTCAACGCCTGCCCGGGGCGATTCAGGGTGAACTTCTCCTTGCGCGCGAACCCGCCCACGGAGGGAGAGCGCGGAGCCCGGAGAGGATAATCGAAGGAAATGACGGCGTCGTCCGTGTCCACCACCAGGTTCAAGGCCGTGCCGTTGAAGCGCCCCGCCAGCTCATGAGCCAGCAGGTCCTTGATGATGATTCCGGGCGGATAAAAGATGGGTTGGTGGCCCGTTACGATCAAGGGCGAAAACGCCGCGTTTCCGCACAGCCCGCCCCGCAGTTCCGCCGCCACGTCCCGTAGCGTATTCTTGCACAGAACGCCCGCGTGCTTTTCGAGTTCACTGATACGGGCTTCTAGTTTGCCGTGTAGTTCCCCGGGTGGATCGGGGAGAAAGACTTCCATCTGATTACCGGTCATGTAGATAATGACAATTAAATTCCCCGGCGCCCGAACGCACACTCACGAAATTTAACGTCCCCGTTTTCTCGCCTTAAAATAGCGAATCAAAAATCACGCGGCCGGGTCCCGGAGGGCGATTTAAATGTAACCATCCGGCCAACTGGTCAGGGCCGC
>CAZGYS010000214.1:0-9628 GCA_964530305.1 uncultured Leptospiraceae bacterium | reverse complement strand
CTATGCCAAGAATCTCTTCGGCCTGCAGGCCGGCATCGCCAATATCAATACGGACGACCAGTACGGCTGGCAAATCGGGGCCGTCAACATCAGCGATGATGTATATCTACCCATGCTGGGCGTACTCGTGAACTGGGCCGACAAACCCTATCTCGGGCAATACTCAATCGGTTTCAATCAAGGGGACGAAAGCCCGCTGCAGATTGCCGGCATCATGAATAATACCGACGAGGGTTTCCTGCAGATTGCGGGCGGCATTAACTTCAACGACGACGCGGTATTGCAAATTGGTGGGGCCTTTAACTACGGAGAGAAGTCCTTCGCGCAAATCGTAGGCGGCCTGAATATCGCGAAGGAAAATCGCATTGTTCAGATCGCGGGTCTGGGAAACTCCGCGGGCAAGGTGCCGCTTCAAATCGCCCTGGGTGGAAATTACGCGGACGACGCTTTCACGCAGATGGGGGCTTTCGGAAACGGCGCGGAAAAGGCGGGCGTGCAACTGGGCGGCCTGCTGAATTACGCCGAGCAATCGGCGCTGCAACTGGCGGCGGGAGGCAACCTGGGCAAGGGGGTCGTGTTTCAAACGGCCGGTCTTTTCAATTACGCCGGCGCCGTCGGGATTCAGTTGAGCGCCGTCAACCAGGCCAAAGCCGCGGGCAGTCAGATCGGCGTCTTTAATTTCGCGGACCACCTGGATCAACTTCAAGTGGGCGTCGTGAATCGCTCCGAAAGATCCGCGGGCATTTCCTTCGGGCTGGTAAACGAAACACGCGAACTGGACGGCATCCAGATCGGGCTCTTTAACATTGCTCGGAACGCGTTCATTCCATTTTCGCTTTTCTTTAATCTTAACGCGGGGCCGGGCCCGGGCGAAGAGCGCACGGGCATATTCGCCGCGGACTGGACTTTGTTTCAGCTTGGGCTGTATACGCCGGCGCAGGTCTTCGCGGAGAAAACGAAGGTGCGCGGGCTGCGCTTGAATCTTTTGTACGGGCGCAATGACTCCATGGGTGGACTGGATCTGGGTCTGTACAATCGCGCGCGCGACGTCGGCGGCCTCCAGGCCGGCGTGTTCAATCAGGTCGAAGGCACGATGAAAGGGATCCAGTTGGGCGCTTACAATGATGTTAAGGGAGACAGTGCCGGCATTCAATTGGCGGGTTTCAATCATGTGGGCGGCTCCCATACGGGGCTGGTCGTCGCGGGCGCGGCCCTGACCGAAAAGGATGTCCACGGCATGCAAGTCGGCGCGCTGTGGAACCAGGGTAAAAAAGTTACCTGGCCGCAGTTGAGTCTGGGCGTGAATCTGGCCGAGCAAACGCCCGCGCAAGTTGGTTTGCTCTTCAATGGCGCCGACTCCGTTCCCGGTTTTCAACTTTCGGCCGGCGGCAACTGGTCCGAGAAAGATAATCCATTCGCGCAGGTCGGCGGTCTATTCAATATCTCCCAGCAGAACATACGCGGTTTCCAGGTGGCGGGGGTCTTCAATGCCGCCAAATACGTGCCGGTGCAGTTCGCGGGCCTGGGTAACCTGGCATCCGAGGAAGCGCTCTTTCAGATCTCGGGTATCTTTAATATGGTCACCGACGAATTTCGTCGCGCGCCCATTGGGCGGGGGAAGGACCCCTGGCTTCAAGTTACGGGCTTCTTTAACCTTTCGCAAGACACCCATGTGCAAATCGCCGCGTTTAACCTGGAGCACGGTCGCAATTACGTGCAACTGGGTTTCGTAAACGCGATTATGAACATCGGTCATGTCCAGGTGGGCGGCATCAATATCTCCACGAAACTTACCGGCGCGCAAATCGGCTTCGCGAACGTCTCCTTCGATCACAACCGTAGCGTGCGTATCGGAGCCGTCAACGTGGGCGGCGATCATACCGGCTTGAGTATCGGCGTCTGGAACATGGCCAGAAAACAAGAAGGCTTGTCCGTTGGTTTTTTCAACTACGCTTCCGATCTTAACGGCCTGCAAATCGGTCTGATTAACATCCATAAGAACGGTAGCTTTCCGTTGACCGTTCTGATCAACGCGGGAACGGACGATTGAAAATTATCGTCCGCGCCGCGGCGTTCCTCGTAATTATTTCCGCCCTTGTCGGGAGCATTGCCTGCAAGGGCGGTTCCTTCGCCCGGGCGACCCCGTCGCCTGCTCAGCTGCTTTCATCCTACCAGTTCTCTCCTGACAGCTCCATCATATCGCGCACCGGTACCGTGCCGGCGATATTTCTGGAACATATGCGGCGCGTCGACAAGCAACAACACTATCGCGCCTATACGCCGACCTCGGCCGAGCGTGAATCCCTGCGACGGGCGATCGCGCGCCTTCCCCGCGCGTTTCGTGTGACTCTGAAGCGACATGTGATCGGAATTTACTTTATTGAGAATTTTCTTTCCAATGGATATCAGGAATGGGTTCAAAGCCGTGATGGAAAGCTCTATTCCATCATGGTGTTGCACCCGCGGCAGTTTCGGTTAAGCGCGAGCAGCTTGTTGACCATGCGCGAAAGAACGAACTTTAAGGATGATGGTTCGGGCGTGAAAATTCATTACATCGTGCCGAAACGGTGGACCGCCCTGGACTATCTCTTGCGACATGAAATCGTGCATGCCCTGGATTACGCGCGACGCATCACGCCCTTCGTCTCCCTGTCCGTTCGCGCCGCGCAGGAAAAGATGGGGCCTTCTCGGAATTTCGGCGTGAAGTACTGGAAGGATTGGAATCGCCTCCGATCTAAATTCGATTTTGAGGAGCGGGAATACGTAACATTTTACGGAATGCGCAATGGCCCCTGGTTCAATTTGGAATCGGCACAGTACCTCTATCTGGAGCTGGCGAAATCGCCCTTTGCCTCTTTATATGGAATGCAGTCTCGCCATGAGGATGTGGCTGAACTGGCGGCACTGGGGTCCATGTGCGCGGCTGATTGCCGGATCGAAATTGAGTCTTCGCCCCGGATGACGACGATTCATGAACTCTTTTCAAATGCCGTGACCCGTGCGCGCGCCGACCGGGCCCTGGAAATCATGGATCGCCTCACTCGGTGAATTGCCGATTGTGCTTGACGAAAACTCATTCGAGATTTATATGGTTAACGCCGTTAACTGGTTCGACACAGTAGCGACGGACGGTAATCGCCTCGATCATGGATACGAAACGAGAAATATCGAAATGCGCGCTGAAGCTGTTTCTGCGGGACGGGTATGAGAACCTGTCCATGCGGAAGATTGCCGCGTGCGCCGGAATTTCCGCCACGGCGATCTACCGGCACTATCGGGACAAGAAGGACATGGTCCAGGACCTGGTACGCTCCGGCTTTTCGGTGTTCGCTCGCTATCTCTACGGTTCCAAATCAGGCAATCTGGATGAGTCCGCGGCTCCCCGCGAGCGTCTGTTGAAGGCTTTTCAGGACTATAAAAACTTCGCGCTGGAGCAGCCGGAGTACTATCGCCTGATTTTTCTGGAGGCGGACGTGGTGGATTTCCGCTCCTTGCCCGACGACGAAAAGGGCGAAGGCAGCCGCACTCTGAATTTCCTGGTGGGTCTGTTCGCGGATCTGCTTCGCCATGGAGGCATGGATGCCCATGAAGCCGAGGGCGCGGCGCGATTGCCGGCCACGGCGCTGTGGGCTCAAGCTCACGGCCTGGCGGCTCTATTTACTCAGGGGCGTTTGACCAGGCGGGAGTTTGAACCCATGTACGACGTCGCCGTTGAGCGGGCGCTCCAGGGCTGGGAGCACACGGCCTGATTTTTTTAGTTCTTGAAGTTAACGGTGTTAACCGATCCGGCTCAGTTGGATTGAAAATGAAAAAGATAATAAAGGAGAAAACAATGAATACCAGAATCTATTTCGCGTACTTGATCTTGATGACGGCCGGCGTGTCCGGCGGAGCCTGTTCCCTGGCTACCAGCGGCCCGGCCATCAAACAATACGACCAGCCCCGTTCGGCCTTGCTGGTGCTGGATATGCAAACGGACTTCATCGGCAAGGACGCGCGCATGCCCATCGCCCCGGGTCGCGACGAGCAATTGATCAAGAACGTAAACGCAAGCATTCGCGCGGCGGAGAAGCGCGGCGATTTAGTCGTCTACGTCGGCAATGAATTCAGTCCCTGGTCTCCGGCGAATCTGTTTCGCAATTTCGCCGCCATTCGCGGTCGGCCCGGCGCCGAGCTGGACAAGCGTTTATATCGAATGGATGCGCCGTACTTCGCCAAGGATTTTCCGGACGCGTTCTCAAACAAGCGTCTGGGAGAATACCTGCGCCGCAATCGCGTGAATCGCCTGACCATCGTGGGTGTCTTCGCGGATCAGTGCGTGCTGCATACGGCTCGAGGCGCGCGAAATCGCGATTACCAGGTGCGCGTTTTCACGGACGCCGTCGCCGCGGGCGACGACGCGAACTATCGCCATGCGCTTAAGAAATACGCCGAATACGGCATCACGCCGGAACGCTTGAATGGTCAGTAAGGAGACGGGGTTTCTTTCAGGATGTAGATTTTGAGGGCCGGGACCGGAGAATGACTTTCCAGACGGCCCTTTTCGTCGAGGACGCGCATACGCAGGATACGGCCCTTGAATTCCGACGACGCGACTTTCCGAACGTTCCACATGAGCTGGAAAGTTCGAAACTCAACGCGCGGAGGCCCGGATTCAAAGCTCGCGTAGGCCATGGGTTTCCAGGTTTCAATCCAGTAACGACCGCTCAAGGCGTCCGGGCGGTCGGCGTCGAGATCGATGATGCGGCCCCGGCGATTTTCGCCGTGAATGCGAATGGACAGGTGCTTGCCGGACTTGCTGAATCGAAGGGATTCGGTGGTGTGAACAAAGCCTCCGCGAAATTGATCCCGATAGGACTGACCGCCCTTGAAGCTGACTCCGCGCAGTACACGCGCCGCGCGATATACCTCGATCACTTCATAATCGTATTCGAGGGCGGGCGATGCCGGTGGAGTCGAAACCGGGGAGGCGGCGCAATGCATGGCCGCCAGGCCCGCAAGCAAGAGAAACGCGATCCGAAACATGGCGGTTTAGTAGCCGCGCTTTTTCTCGCGCAGCTTGAAGTCATGAATTTGTTTCAGTTTTCCGCTTCCGTAGCGGTCATTAGCGAGCACGCGAAGATGCAAGACGCGTCCGCTGAATTCCGAGCTCTCTACGCGAGTTACTTTCCACTTGAGGTAGAACGATTTGAAATTGGCCCGGCTGGGACCCCGGCGATGCCCCACGTAGTTCTGAGGCTTCCAGGTTTGAATGGAATACGCGCCTTCGCTCGCGTCGGTCCCGGTCTTTCCCAGGGAAGTGATTTTCCCCTGGCGATAGTCGCCGTCGAATTTTATGTAAATGAAATTACTTTCATCACTGAATTCGATGTAGGAATGATTGGTTTCGTAATCGCCCTTGAAGCGCACTTTTTGGAGAATTTTCGCGGCCCTGAGTTTTGGATAGGAATTGTAGGATTCCCGGACCGGATCGTACTTTTGACCTTTGTCCGGTGCTCTTTCCTTTGAACTCCGCTCCGGTTTGGCCGGTCCTTTCGTTTCGGGAGGAGCCGTTTGGCAAGCGGCGCACAGGGCGATCATGATCACCGGGATCGGTAAGCTTCTCAAGTTCATGGAACTTCGACGATAACATTTCCTCAAGGTTCACGTCGAGGCGATTTTTTTACGCGCTCGTTCAACTTCCCAGCGTTACATGACCCTCGGCCGAAGTCTTCCAGGCGGGATTCCAGGCAATCTCCCAGGCGTTTCCGTCGGGGTCGGCGATGTAACCGGAGTAGCCTCCCCAGTCTCGCCGAACCGACTGCAGGAGAACGGTCGCGCCGGCGGCTTCGGCGCGGGTGATGATTTCGTCCACCTGGGCCTCCGACTCGGCATTGTGCGCCAGTGAGAACGCACCCGCTCCGGAGGCGATTGGGCGTCCGGTCTCATCTTCCAGCAGCTCCTTGCGCGAAAGACCGAAAATGAAACCGTTCATCTGGAAAAAGGCGACGTCTTCATTGTGAAAGCCGGGTTCCCAGCCCAGCGCACCGCGATAAAATTCCAGGGCTCTTCCAATGTCTTCGACGGCCAGGGCCGCCATGGCGATGGTCTGTTTCATACGTCGGCAAGAATTCAAGGAGCGACTCGTCCGCGTCGAGTTTTTTATCGCGGACGCTTATGCGATTTGACTGGACCCCGCGCCCGGCGATCAGTACAATCGATCGGGTATGTTTTCCGATCTCTACGCGATAAAGAACCAGGACCTCCCCGTGCTGGCCGAGAAATTGGGGCGCGCCTTTGAAGGGGATCCCATTTGCCGCTACGTCTTCCCGGAAGAGGAGCCGCGGCGCCAACGAGCGCGACACTTTTACGAACTGGTGATGCGCGTGAGCTTTCGAAGGGGTTGGGTTTTCGCGCCTTCGGAAGAGCTGGAAGGCGCGGCATGCTGGCTGCCGCCCCACCGGGAACATCCGGGGGCCTGGCAGTACTTTCTGGCCGGGGCGCTCATAACAATGCTGCGCACGGGTCCGGGAGCGATGGCCCGCATTGAATCCATTGGAAAGATCCTGGACGAGCGGCACCGCAAGTTCGCTCCGGAGCCCCACTATTATCTAGCCTGTCTGGGCACGGCGCCTGAACATCGCGGTCGCGGTTTCGCGGGCAAACTGGTGCGGCCCATGCTGGAGCTGTGCGATCGCGAAGGCATGCCGCTTTATCTGGAGACTCACAACGCGGCCAACCCGCCCCTCTATGAGCGTTTCGGCTTCAAGACAATGGACGAATCGCCCATCCCCGAAACCGATATGACCCAGTGGTCCATGTTGCGCCCGCCGCGCGGTAAGAACTCGTAGGTCCGGCACGCGCGAAAATTTACGCGAAGGCGTACATGAAGACGCACATGAGGATTCTCATCACGACAATCGGTTCCCGAGGCGACGTTCAGCCCTATGTCGCGCTGGGGCGCGGTCTTCGCGCGGCTGGTCACGAAGTCGTAATATGCGCGGCTTCCGATTATCGCGCCTTTATCGAGGAGCACGGTATCGCCTACGCCCACATGAACAGCGATCTGTTGCGCCTGATGGATTCGGAGCTGGGACGCGACGTCATGGAAAACACCACTGGTCCCTTGCGCTGGATGCGCGCGGCGATTGCGCTTTCGAAACGCACGGGTCCCATCGAGCTTCGCAATCTCCAGGACGGCTGGGAGGCGGCGCAGGCGACTCGACCGGACTTGATTCTATTTCATCCCAAGGCCTATGGCGGGCCTCATTTCGCTCGCGAGCTGGGAATTCCCTGCATGCTGGCCACGCCCATTCCCCTGTATGTGCCCACGGGGGAATTCCCCGCCTTCGGATTTCCGGGCGGTTCGCGGAGCGCCTGGTACAATCGCCTCACCTATAAGCTAATCCACCTGGCAACGGCTTCCGCTACCGGTCGCTATATCAAAAAGTGGCGCCGGGAAAGCGGACTGGATCCGGCGAAAGACTTCCAACCCCTTCGCGGCGTCGGCCGCGCAACGCCGGCCATCCACGGGATCAGTCCCCATGTGCTGCCCCGGCCGTCGGACTGGCCCGCGAACGCCGTCGCCATGGGATACTGGTTCCTGAACGAAAGCGAGTCGTCCTGGAAAGCGCCCATGGAACTGAAGCGTTTTCTCGAAGCGGGGCCGCCGCCGGTCTACATCGGTTTCGGCAGTATCTCCGGTAGTAATCCGGAAGGCAAGGCGCGCATCGTCATGGAGGCCCTGCGCCTGGCGAAGGCCCGGGGCGTGATTGCCGCGGGCTGGGGTGGTCTGAAAGCGAAAGGCGATTTACCCGCGGACATTTTTCTTATGGAGCAGGCGCCCCATGACTGGTTGTTTCCACGCATGGCGGCGGTGGTGCATCACGGCGGCGCGGGTACGACCGCCGCGGGTTTGCGCGCGGGGCGACCGACCATCGTCTGTCCCTTCTTCGGCGATCAGCCCGCCTGGGGTCGGCGAGTATGGGAACTGGGAGCGGGCGCGAAACCCATTCCGCAAAAGAAGTTAACGGCCGAGAAGCTGGCCGCGGCGATTCGCCTGGTTCTGGAAGACCGGGGGATTCGCGCGCGGGCCGAAGAAATCGGATCAGGCATCCGGGAAGAAGACGGCGTTGCCCGCGCCATTGATTTCATCGAAAGCAAGTACGCGGAGCTCAAGCTCACAGCGCGAAGCTGATCAGAATAATGATGTAGCCCACGACGAAGATCGACGTGAGGGCGTAGAGGACGGGTTCCTTGAATTGGCGAACCTGCATATGGTAGGCGCCGATCTCGAACATCTTGACCGTATCACCGGCCAGCATGAGAGCCGGGAAGGCGAGCAAGGCCCAATCCACGTCCGTGCCCCGCAAGATCCGATAAACGAAAAAGGAGTGCGCGGCGATATTCAGAAAGACGAAGATCATCGCGAAGGTCTCGCGGTCCAGGTAGCGATCGTAGACGGCGAACATGAGCATCAAGGTCAAAAATCCGGCTACGCTGAGGCGCACAATCGTGGGGGTTCCCGAAATCGCCGCGGCGGATTTGCCGCCTGATAGTTCACCCGCGAAAGCATAGTAACTAACGGCGAAGGCCAGAAGCTTCAGGACGGTTTCCACCCAGGCCAGGGGTTTCATGGCCGCGAACTGAAAGGCTGGTTTCGAATCGCTCATAACGGTTATCGAAGTGAGTATGCGGCGTATGGCCCGCGCTTCAAATCACGTCCGCGCGGGAGAGTACCGTCGTTCAGCGAGATTCCAATCGCTGACGCACCACGTCCAGGTGATGGGTCATGTGCTTCAGGGTGAATAATGTGAATACCATGAGATTCATTCCGCCGAAGGCTCCCTTGAAGGTAAGCAATTCCTCGTCCGTTCGAGTCATGATGCTCTTTTTCAGTTTATCAACGGACTCGTTGAACTCCTTTACGATTTTCTCGCGCAGTCCCGCCTGGACCGGCTTCGGGTTCGGGTAAGAACCGTAGTCGTAATTGGCGGGGCGATTCGTGGCGATTTGTTCCTCGATGGGCTTTACCGGCCCCTTGACTCGTCCCCGAAGCTTCAAAAGCCAGGCGGGCGCGCCGACCCAGCGACTAAAGAGACGCGCGCTGGAAGCCACATGGCGCACATTACGAGCCGCCGTCCAGCCGTCGGGAAAGGCCGGTGTATCCAGGTAATCGTCGGGGATTTCCCCGATGAATTCCAGGATTTCTTCTCGAACTTCATCGCAATGGCGAATCAATTCTTCTCGATTCGCGCAGGATCGTATCTCCGGCAGTGTACGCACATGCTCAATGAAACGCCTGGGCTTGTATTCGCAATGCCTTTTTTTCCCGGTAGCGTCGGATTTCGCCGTTCGGCGCCGCATTTCGGTATTTTTCGGTTGCCTGAGGACGTCAAAGGTCGCTGATTGCAGGTGTATGCTGCAACTGCTCTGGAACCGATTCGCGTACGGCGGCGTCGCCTTCATGCCGGATGAATCGGAGCATAAGAATATCGTTCTGGTCAACAGCCTGGCCATTGCCATCGCCTTCTTTTCCTCGGCCACGGTGGCCTTCTGGGTGCTGGTGCTTCAAGTGCCGCTCCTGTCGGCCGAGATGTACATCCCGCTGGCGTTCTCGGTGCTGGTTCTTTTCACATTGAGACTGAAT
>CAZGYS010000213.1:0-9713 GCA_964530305.1 uncultured Leptospiraceae bacterium | reverse complement strand
GGGTCGCCGGCACGGATGCCGGCGTGTCGGGCGAGGCATGGATGCCGAAAGCCCGGCCAAAGGGGAACCGCCACCCCCTGGCGGGGAGGTCCCAGGAGGGATTCGCACTCCCTCCTGGAAAACAATTGACTGATTTGTCAATCAACGAAAAACGACCATATAAGTTACGACAGAGGCCGCGCGCGGCCGCAACTCGTCGGTCCTCCGACAATTTCGGGAGCAAGCATATGAATTATCTGGTCGTGGGCGGATCATCGGTATCCGGGCAGAGCATCATCAAAGGCATCGGCGAGCTGGATTCCCAGGGCCGCATCTGGTCAACCACTTCATCCGACGATAGGCAGGTCGAGGGCGCCCACGATACAATCGGCGGAATCGATCTGGCGGACGCGGACGCGGTGGACAAGATTCTCGAGGCGATTCGCGCCGCGGGTCCCGGCGACTTCGCCGCCGTGGTTTATATTCCGGCGCGGGGTCAGGTGGGCATGCCTACCAGCCGGGCCACCCGCGAAATGGTGAGCGAAAGCGTGGACTATTCCATTCGCCCCATGCTCCGACTGGCGCAAGCCCTGAAACCGAAAACGACCATCTGTTTGTCGGGCTTTATTACCATGGAACCCATGCTGGAATGCTACGGCGCCATGGCCTACACGAAACTCATCATGGAAGACATGGTGGTGCGATACCCGGAACAACTCAAGACCATTCGTCTGGGGATGTTCCCTTCCAACTCGGTGCGGGGCATCGCCATCCTTACCCAGAAGAACTTGATGCGTAATGTCTACCCTGAGAACCAGGGCATGGCCGATGAGTGGCGCGCGTCCGGAAAAAAATTCAGCGATTTTTTCTACGGCAAGAACTGGCACTACGAAGAGACGATCTATCGCGATGCCGCCGACTTCAAGAAACCGTTTCGCGCGACCACGGCGGACGACATTCGCCTGGCCGTGAAGCAGGCCCTGAACGGCGAAAAAGCCCCCATCATCAACGTCCTGGGCGATTGGGTCTGGACCGAGGACAAAATGCCGCCCCTGCCTCAGGTGGTCCAGGATCACCCGGAGTTCATGAAGACGGATCTGGATCAGTATATGAAAGCCTGACTTCGCTCCCGCTTTTCAGCGGCGCTTGCGCGCGATCATGGGCAGCGCTCCCCGGGGGCGCAGGGTTACCAGGGGTTTCACGGCCATGGGGCGATTGGACGCGTATTCGAATTTCCAGCGCCGACCGATGGCGGCCAGCATCAGCACGCCTTCCATCCAGGCAAAACCTTCGCCGATGCATTGACGCGGGCCTCCGCCGAAGGGAAAATACGCGAAGCGGGGAAGGTTCGCGCGAAACTCATCCGTCCAGCGCTCGGGCAGAAAACGCTCCGGATCGGGAAACCAGCGCTCGTCCCGGTGGGTGACGTACTGACTGATCATCAAGGCATGCCCCGGCGCGATGCGATAATCGCGTAACTGAAATTCCTCCAGGGGCGTCCGCGCCACGAACCAGGCCGGGGGATACAAACGCAGGACCTCCGTAAAGACGCTACGCGTATACGGTAACCGGTCGAAATGCTCCGGTCGGGGCGATTCGCCTCCCAGAACCTGGTCCAGCTCGGCGTGGAACTTTTTCTCCACTTCCGGGTTTCGCGCCAGCAGATACCAGGCCCAGGTCAAAGCCGTGGCCGTGGTCTCGTGCCCCGCGGCGAAGAGAGTAAACACTTCGTCTCGAATCTGCTCATCGCTCATGGCACCGCCGTCTTCGTCGCGCGCTTGAATCAGCATGGACAGTAAATCGCCGTCACCGCCTTTATCTCTTTTTTCCCGAATTACGCGATGCATGAAGTCGTTCAGGCGACCCAGCGCGCGTTCGCTCTTGTAGCGGCTCGGCAGCGGCAGGCGATTCAGCAATCGCCATAAGGGCGAAAACAGCTTATTGAAGGAGCCCATGAGATAATCCAGGTCCGCGCCCAGTTGCTCGGCCTCTCCCTCGACGTCCGCGGCAAAGAGTACCCGCGCCACCACCGCCATGGTGAGGCGCATCATCTCGCCGCCCATTTCCAGCTTTTCACCGTCGCGGCGGCGTTCGCAGGCCCGCTCGGCGAACTCAATCATCACGGCGCTGTACTGTTCATTGCGTTCCCGCTTGAAAGCAGGCTGCATGATGCGCCGCTGACGGCGATGCTGCTCTCCCCGACTGGTCAATAGACCCGAGCCCAGCACAACCTCCAGACGCTTGCGAGTCCGCGTAAGGGTAACTTCCTTGTGCCGTTTCTGAAGCACGTCCCGGATATCGTCGGGATGGCTCAGCAAGTAGGACGGCAGGGAACCCAGGCTGAAATGGGCGACATCGCCGTAGTCCCGCCGCAGGCCCGACAAAAAAGCCAGGGGATCCCGACCGAATTTCCACAACTGCAAAGTAGGATGGGCGCGCCCGGGTCCGGGCGGCGTGGGTACATTAGAACCGGCAGTCACCCGGCAAAAATGATCCGGGCACGGAACGGCGTCGAGAGAAATCGCGGCGGGCCGACCCTGGGCGCTAAAAAAAGCAAGCGGCCGGCTCCCATGATGAAAGCCGCTTGCGATTTCCCAGGGATCCGATGATATGTCCGGGTGAGCGTTGAACTGGGGGACATCCAAGCGGCGGCCGCGAAAATTCAGGGGGCCGTGGTTCGCACGCCCTTTCTACATTCGCGCACTCTCTCCGAGCTCTGTGGCGCGGAGCTCCATATTAAATTCGAGAATCTGCAATTCACCGCCTCCTTCAAGGAACGGGGCGCGCTGAACAAACTCCTTTCGCTCACGGACGCGGAACGAGAACGCGGCGTGATTGCCATGTCCGCCGGCAATCACGCGCAGGGCGTAGCCTATCACGCCCAGCGCCTGGGCATCCGGGCCGTCATCGTCATGCCGAAGCACACGCCCTTCGTCAAAGTACGCCACACCAGGGATTTCGGCGCCAAGGTCGTGCTGGCCGGGGAAAACCTGACGGAAGCCGCCGAGCGCGCCCGGGAGCTCACGCAGGAAAACGACTTCGTCTTTATTCATCCTTTCGACGACGACCACATCATCGCCGGTCAGGGCACCGTTGCGCTGGAGATGCTGGATGAAAATCCTCAACTCGACGTGATGGTGGTTCCCGTGGGCGGCGGCGGGCTCATCGCGGGCATGGCCGCCGCGGCGAAGGCTCTAAAACCGGACATTCGCATTATCGCCGCGGAGTCGGAGCGCTACCCTTCCCTTTCCGCGGGCCTGCGGGGCGAACCGGCCCAATGCGGCGGCGATACGGTGGCCGAGGGCATTGCCGTAAAAGCCGTGGGGGAAAAGAACCTGGCCCTGGCGCGCCGCCTGGTAGACGACGTGTTGCTGGTGGACGAAGCCGCGCTCGAAAAATCCGTCGCGCTTCTATTAAACGTAGAGAAGACGGCCGCCGAGGGCGCGGGAGCGGCGGGCCTGGCGGCGATGCTTTCCCATCCCGATGTATTCAAGGGCGCGAAGGTAGGCATGGTTTTATGCGGCGGCAATATCGATTCGCGGCTGCTGGCCAATATTCTCCTACGCAATCTGGTGCACGAGGGCCGCATCGCGCGCCTGCGAATCGAAATCCGCGACACTCCCGGAGCCCTGGCGCGCATCGCCACGCTTACCGCCGAGCACGGCGGCAACATCATCGACGCGGGGCACCAGAGAATCTTCGCTCACATCCCGGTCAAGAACGCCTACCTGGATCTGGCCGTGGAAACCAGGGACGCGAAGCACATGGCCGAAATCACGGCCGCCATTCAAGCAGCCGGCTTTTCCGTTCGCGTGCTGGACGACGAATAGTCGCGCCCCGCGCATTCGGTCCACGAAATCGCGTCCCGGAAAATCTCGTTCGATTTCAGGCTTGCCAAATGGCCCGGGGCCGTCCCAATTTGACATCCTTATTCGGACCGGAGGACTCACATGCGCGCGCACGAAACGAAGGAAATGGAAATGCCGTCTTATCTGCTCTACTGGATCATTCGCAAGACGGCCGAGAATTTTCCCAACCTTACCGCCCAGATGTTTCGCGAGGATGCGAAACAATCGCAATACTCCACCATGAACTTTCGCGGCATGTTCGCTCAGGTCCGGGCCGTTGCGCTGGGACTCATGGAACTGGGTCTTAAAAAGGGAGATAAAGTCGGACTCATTGCCGACGTAGGTCACCACTGGCATCGCATCAGCCTGGGCATCACCACCGTGGGCGGCGTGGACGTTCCGCGTGGAACGGACGCCACCGAGGGAGACCTGGCCTACATTTTCAGGCACGCCGACTGCGGGATCATCTTCCTGGAAACGGAAAAGGTCTACGCGAAAATCGCCAATCGCCTGGATGATTTCGAAAACCTCAAAACGATTGTCTTTTTTGATCAGGTCCCCGCCGGCATTCCCGATAAATTTACGACGCTGACGCTGGACGAACTACTTCATAAGGGAGAATCCGTGCCGGACGGAGACGCAAAGTACCACGCCGCCGCGCAAGCCGTGGACGAAGACGATCTCGCAACGATCATTTACACTTCGGGCACCACGGGAGATCCCAAGGGCGTCATGCATACGCAAAAGAGCCTGGCCTGGGAGCCGGTGCACACCATTCGCGGTTTCGACGTGGAGCCCGGCGGTTGCACCATGGGTTTTCTGCCCCCCTGGCACATCGCCGAACGCTTGATTGAAATGACGGCCATGCGCGTCGCCTGCGCGGTGGCGTTTACTTCCGTGGCCACGCTGGGGAAAGATCTCCAGGCCGCGCGGCCCACGTTCCTTTTGTCCGTGCCCCGGGTCTGGGAGAGTTTTTACAACAAGGTGCTCGACGGCGTGAAGAAGGCATCACCCGTCGCGCAGGCGATTTTCGAGGCTTCGCGTTGGACGGCCATGGAATTCTCGGAGCATCGCGACGTGCTCATGGGAACGAAGTATACCCTGGAACCCGAATCGCCCCTGTCCGAAGGCGTGAAGACATTCGTCCGTTTAAACGCGGCCGCCTGGCTGTTCGTGCCCCACCTGGTGGCGCAGCAAGTTCTGAGCAAAGTGCGCCAGGGCCTGGGGGGACGCGTTAAGTTCGCCATCTCCGGCGCGGGCGCCCTGCCCGAACACATCGATCGCTTCTTCTATGCCGCCGGCATTCCCATCATCGAAACCTACGGCATGACCGAAACGGTGGGCGTGAGCTCGCGCCGTAATTTTCCCGACACGGTCATCGGTACGGTGGGGGCGCCCTTTCCCGGCGTGGAAATCAAACTCCTGGACGAACAGGGCAATACCATCACCGAACCCAACAAGAAGGGCGTCGCCTGGCATCGCGGTCCGCACATAATGCAGGGATATTATAAGAACGAGGAAAAGACGAAGGAAGTTCTGAAAGACGGCTGGTTGAACTCGGGCGATTTACTGGTCTGGACGACAAACGGACAGTTGAAGTTCGCCGGCCGCGCGAAAGACACCATCGTGCTCTTCGGCGGCGAAAACGTGGAACCCCTGCCCATCGAAGACGCCTTGAACCAGAGCGAATTCGTGGAACAGGTAGTGGTCGTGGGACAGGATCGAAAAACCCTGGGTGCGCTCATCGTTCCCGCCGCGGACAATGTGCGCAATCATTTCGCCGCGCGGGGAAAGACCGTCTCAGACGACGTGGAAAGCTGGAACCAGGACAAGGAAATCATCGCCCTGTTCAAGGGCGAGATCAAGTCCCGTAATTCAACCGCCGCCGGCTTTAAGGTTTTTGAGAAAGTAACCGGCTTTCAACTGCTGCCGGAGCCCTTTCAAATAGGAGAGGAAATGACCCAGACGCTCAAAATCAAGCGCAATGTCGTCTTCGAAAAGCACGCCGCGCGCATTGATTCGATCTACTCCAGTTGAAGCCGCGATCGAGCTCACTCAACGAGATCACTCAAAGCGTCGCTTGAGAACGCCCGACGCGAACGCCGCAAGTAAGGCACCGGCAAAAATCGCCGCCAGCCAGGCCGCCTTGAAGCGCCCCGGCCGCATGAGAATCGCCGCCAGGGGAGAGCGCTCGGAATCGCCTACGCGCACCAGCTTGATGTTGCGTAGCTGAATATTCGAGTCGTATTCGCCTTCCTTATATACTTCGTTCAACCAGGTCAGGTCGACGCGCGTATCGCCCCCGGTAAGATCAAGCACCGCGGAACCCCGGCGATACTTCTTTGCGTGGGCACGTATATTGGCCTGAGCCGCCACGCCGTCCGCGGCCACCGCGACTTCAAAGTGTTTGTAGTCCGGCGGCAATACACCGTAATTCTTGGCCGCAATCTCGATCCGATACTTGCCGGCCTTGAGGTCCGGAAAACAAAAGCTGATGGTCTGATCTTTCCAGTAGGTCCGGGCGGATCTATCGTCCCAGAACCAGCGACCGGCTACGTCGCAATAGTCATGGGCCCGACGAGTCAGGCGCTTATTGACGCGAACGTAGCGTTTGTATTTCAAAGTGACGTTCTTGATTTGTAGATTCGTATCGTATTCGCCTTCCTTAACGGCGTCATTGGTCCACACCAGTTCGAAATCCGAATCGCCCGCGGGCAGACGCACCAGCAAGGCCCCCGTGCGATAGCGATCATCGGCCGCGCGAAGGTTGACGCCGCCCAGGGCCTGACCGTCCCTTTTTACGAGAACGTTGAATCTCTTATAGTCCGTCGGCAAAGGCCCCTGGATATTCTTACCCTGTAGACGCAGGTTGTACCAGCCCTCGTTGCAGTTATCGCGTACGCGAAGAACCAGCTTCTGATCAGCCCAGTAAGTATGAATTCCGCGCACGCGAATTTTCTTGTTCGCGCGTTTGTGATGGGGAATCTCTCCCTTCGGCGTTTCAAACCAGCGGCCCTTCGTAGTATCAAGGGTAATGGTTCGCGCTTCGCATTTTTGCTCCGGCCCGTGATCCACCACGTTCTTTTTGGGTTTATCGTTCGAGCCGGGATTGTCTCCCGGCTTCGGGTCATTGTCGGAGCCGTTGCCGCCGCTCGGTTTCGTATCCGGTTGATATTTCTTGCAGACGCGGCCCACGGGTTTCATGAGTTCCACGGCCGGATTGCGAACATTACCGTTTCGCCAGATGCCCCGGCAGCGCGCCTTGTGGTCCGCGGCTTTACCATAGTAATAGTGCTTCACGTATTCATTGTTTTCGCCCGGATTCACGATGCAGTAGCCGATCATGCTTGGTTTATGTAGCCAGTAGTCGCAGTAGCCCCCGACCATGAACCCCTCAGTGGCTCCATCGAAAACGTCGGGATCATTTTTCAGATTCCGACAGTCAAAATCCACGAACTTGAGATCCGACCAGTATCTGGCTACGCCGAACTTCATACCTGAAAAAGAAGCACAGGCCGGAATATGAAGAGGTGAACGGTCTTCGAACTCCTGGGTCACGCCGCTACGGGGCTCATAGGCACAGGCAAAACCAGTACTGCCCAGTTCATGAAAGCTCAGCTTATCCAGACAAACGCGAGTTCCGTCGGCCACCTGGTGTCCATGCTCCGCGTAGGTCATGGTGGTAAACTCGTAACTTAAATACGAAACACCATCCAGAGTGACTTCGCGCACCAGGGGAGAAGAACCGTAGCCCGTGATCATGAGGCCGGGGCTGTTGCGAACCATAACACGATAAGTACGTCCGGGGCGAATCCAGGTGATCTTCTTTAAGTAAGGATCGCGCAAGCGAAGCGAGCTGGCCCAGTAGGCGAAGTTATCTCGGCAATTGTATTCGTATTCCCCCACGTCCTCGAAGTTTCCATTGGACTGTTTAACCTGGTAGAACATCTTGCGGCGTTGACCGGCGGGAACGATTTCCATCACATGAGTCGGGCAGATGGTCTGATTTACGACTACGCGAAAAGAATGAATATCCGCCCGCACATGGGCTCCAGGCGCGGGATGACTCACGAAGCGCGGCGCCTGGACGGCGGGTTTCGCGGGGGGGGCGGGTTCGGACGATGGTTCGGGCGCGGGCTCCGGGGCCGGTTCGGTAGCGGGTTCAACGGGCGGCACAGGAGGCGTTACGGCCGGATTCGGTTCTTGAGCGCCGACTGTTTCAACGCTGGATTGAGCCGGCGCCGGATCGGCCACATTGCCGTTCTCATCAGCGGGCGGTTGCGGAGGACTTTGATCCGGTCCACCCTGTCCGGCCGGACGCGGCGGAGGTCCACCCAGGGGAAACAGAAGCGGGGACGAATCCTTACCGCCGCAAGCGGCAAGCATCAAGGGAATCATTGCCAGGGTAAGAATTCGCGCTAGTTTAATGTGCCGCATGGATCGGGTGCCTCATCTTGCAATCTCGAATTTATTGGACTATTTAAAGACAATCGACCCCGGCCCTAATTTCACATTTTCAGGAAAAAGTTAAGTTTTCAAATAATTCAATTTAGACGCGAATCGCCTTGCGGGAACGCACGTGTAGACGCGAAACAAGATCCGGAGGAGCGAGAAGAGTAGATTTAGAAATCAGACGGCCGGTTGCGAACCGAGAAAGCCGGCCAAGAATTCGCGGTCATCGGGAGACAGATCCAGCTCCACGGCGATTTCCCGGGGTTGGGCGGCGATTTCACGTTCACCGTCACGAACCACGCGGCCGGTGCACTTGATGGCCCGATTGCGGACCTGCAGCTTGAGATGCAGAGGGGTTTCCCGGGTAATGTCGTCACGCACGGTCATGCAAAGGCCGCCGGCGCTCACATTGATGGTGCGGGCCACGTTTTCCACGCGACGATTGCGCGCGGACGGACTCTCATAATGATAAATTACAGGCAGTCCCGCGCGAGCGCGACCATGGCGTCTTTTCTCCACGTAATTTTCCACGAGCGTCGTCATTTAGAAAAACCTGCAAAAAGGGCTTAAAAACCCGTTCCATTGCGGGTAAAACCCCGCAAGTGCACTTGCAATACTAACAGAATTTACAGTTTATCCGGCATTCCCTCAAAAGTCAAGGAAAGATCCGTCCCAAATTATCAACTGGCGCTCTCCTGTACACGAAATATTCATCGTATTTTGAAGCCCCCATGAACTATTTTCACTTCCAGTTGAATATGGTGCACTTTCGCCGCCGCCACCGCCGGCCGCGTTTTGGCTTGCGCATGGACCCCACGGAGACGAACTCGAACCGCGCCCATGCATTCGCCTGATTATAGAAGAAGGAACCGGCTTGCTTCACGTTTGGGGACCGGACCGAGGGCCGGCTTGCTCTTCGCGCTGACGCTGACGCTGTTGCTCACGGGGCGCGGGCTGGAAGCTTCGCCCCCCGCGGAAATCGTCCTGCGCGGCGATTCGGTGAACCTGCACCTCCCTCAGTACTCGGATTTTCTTCACGACGCGCGGGGTCGCCTGACCATCACGGATATTCGTAACTACAAAGGCGATTGGTTTCGCGCCCGGCACGACAACCCTGCTTTCGGTTTCAAAAAGGGACGCTTCTGGGTGCGCTTTCGCCTGCGCAATGCCTCGGCGCGGGACATGAATTTAATGCTCGGGCAACGCTTCGCCAATATGGATGAAATTCGCGTATACAGTGAGACCGGCCGGCCGCGCCTTCAGACGCAACGAACGGGGGATGTCTTCCCTTTTGATGATCGCCCCTATCCCGATCGTTCCTTTATCTTTCCCCTTCGCGTACAGGCCGGCTCCGCGACCACCTTCTATGTCAGCCTGCGTTCCAATCAGGCCATTAATATCAATACGATTCTATGTTCTCGGGACGAATATCAC
>CAZGYS010000212.1:2598-9745 GCA_964530305.1 uncultured Leptospiraceae bacterium | reverse complement strand
AGTCCCCGTGGCCGCCCAGGGTCATGCCGTCGCATGACGCGTAAATCGCGCTTGTGCCGCCGCCGTCCAAATGGCCGGCGTTGGTGCCTCCATTGCAAACATTGGAGCTAATGGAGCAGTAATTGAAGGTGCCCACCGTCGACGTCGTGCAAGGATCGCCGGTTCCGCCGCCGCCGTAACGATTTCCGGAGACCGTACTATCCTGCACGCATTTGGGATACATGCGCGTGATCCCGTTCAGTAGCGCGGTAATGGTGCCGTCTCCATTGTCGGTGATGGAGTCCGGGCGAGTAGTCGTCGTGGTTGTTCCCGTATCGTCGCCCGAAGAAGTATCGGCGATGACCGTGGTATTCCGAGTACCGGCCGCCAGTCCGAGCACCAAATCCTCCGTCCCGGACTCGTCGACGCCCACGACGCAGGCGGTGCATACCAGACCCAGCAGGCAATATGCCGGGACGCGGATAGCCTTCGCGGCGATTCTCTTTAAGCATGGTTTTTTCAAAATCGCGTTCCCCAGGTGAAGCGAATTTCATGGTCCGCGTTGGTGAGCGCCGCGGGTTGAAGCGCGTCCGACGCGGCCGTCATGCGTGACGTCGTCGCGCCGGAGTGGAACCAGTACGCGTCCGCCAGATTCCAGAGATAGAACAACAAAGCGCCCAGACCGGCCGCCCGGGCGCGATTCGCGCTTCGCAGTCGTTCGGTGTTCGCGTCGTCGGCACGAATGGTCGCCGCCAGCGCGGTATTCAAATCGCCCCGTGCCGCGGCATACCCCAGCAAGGCTCGTGACTGCGAATCCGCCGCGGCGCCCGCGCCTTGAAAGGAGCTCGCCAATCCCAGTGAGACGGCCGCCAGGGTTAAGCTGCCGACACCGGCCAGCAAGGCAACTTCACGTCGCCCGTCCAGCCATTGGCCCGCGCCCGGCAACAGAGCCGAACGCAATAGCGCGTTAAAGGGTTGGTCGGCGCTTCGCGTACGTGGTTTGCGCTTCGGTGGCGTCAAGGGTTCGGCCACTATACGTGACTTACGCGAATTGGGGCGCGGCTGAATATTCGGTTTAATTTTTCCGGGGGCCGGGGAGGCGCCGGGTTTACGCACGACCCGTCGGCGGCGAACTCGTTTACGCGCGGCTCGCGGACTGCGTTTGGCTCGCTGAACAGTTGTACCGTATGTGATCCGGCGAATGGACTTCTTCCTGACACGAATGGTTCTCCCACCGCGGCGGATGCGAACGTGGAAGCGGCTCTGGTCCAGAACCGTACCCTGGATGCGCCTTCCGTCCCGTAAATACAGGGTGTCCCCGAACGCCGGCCCGGAAATGAGCACCAGGAGCAGAGCACACACGGCCGAGAACCGGCGCCTGAGGACGGATTTCATGTGATTACGATTTTCCGGGGAAATATGTCGGCCTCGTATAATTACCTTGCTAATAGTTAGTCGGCGTACTATATGGGCGCTACGAAATCCGTCAACTAAAATCGGTCAGGAATCGGAAGGGTCGGAGAGAGCCGCGAAGCATTCCATCAGGCGCGGCAGAATCCGCAGGATGGTCTTGCGTTCATGGGGAGTGAGGGAGGACATGGCCGCGGCCAAACGCTTGTAATGATCCGGCAACATGGCCTTTACGAATTTGCGCCCCGCGCTGGAAAGTTCGATGGTAATTCGTCTGCGATCCTCGCGATGGGGGGAACGCGAAAGGTAACCTTGCTTTTCCAGGCCGTCCAATAGACCCGTCATGGTGGCGCGCGAAATATTACCCTGTTCGGCCAGTTCGGCCGGGGTCCATTGCGTCTCTTCGTCGAGATGCAACATGAGCAGGATACCAAAGCGACCCTGCGAAATCCCGTAGCGCGAAAAGTGCGCGTTCATCATATCCATGAAGCCGGCGCCGCACTGGTAAGCCATGGACGCAAGCATGACCGCCTCCATGTCCACGTCGGGAAAGGCCGCCATTAATTTAGGAACGAGTTTGTCCTTGGTATTACTCTTTGGAATGAATGTTTCCAGTTACTTGCTCCAATGAAGAAGGGATAATCGCGAATTCATGCGGTCAAGTCAAATACGAGGCAAACGACCCGCCTCACCGGGGAGCAAGGCCCGTCAGAAATTCGCGGTAGTGCCGCGCCGTTTCCTCGGGACGTTCAATCATGGGCGCGTGTCCGCATTTTTCCATGATGATGATCTTCGCGCCCCTGATTTCGCGCTTGAGGACTTCGGTGGTGGAGACGTCGATGATTCGATCCGTATCGCCCCAGAGCACCAGGGTGGGCACGCGAATCTCGCGCAGGCGATTTCCCAGCGGCGCCTTACGAGGTCCGTAGAGATCCTTGTAAATCTTATCATTGAAGGGACGCCGCTTCACGGCCCGCTCGGCGAAATAGGCCTTTACGGAGTCGGGAATGGAGGGTGGCTCGACGAAAGTAAATTTAAGCAGGCGATCAAAATCCTCCACGGAATTAACCAGCAGGGAGTTGCGTCCTTCTTTCCGCATAATGCGACGGTGTTCGCTTTCCCTGGGCGATTTCACGCCGCCCGTATTGAATAGACCCAGGCTTAGCAGACGGTCGGGATGAGTCAGAGTGAACAAACCCGAAATGTTGCCGCCCATGGAGTTGCCGGCCATGTGGAATTTATCGAGACCCATGCGGTCCGCGAACTCCTTTAACATTTCGACTTGAAAGAAAAGGTTATAGGACTGTTTCCAGTCCCGCGTACTGTCGCCGTGTCCCGGAAGGTCCGGCGCGAAGACCCGATAGTCCCGGGTCAGATGGCGCGAAAAGCGAATCCAGTTGCTCTTGTCCGCGGCGAAACCGTGGATCAAAAGTAATACGGGTTTGTCCCTGGGGCCGCCCACCGCGTAGGAAATATCATGATTGCGAACCCGGGTCGTCTTGATTTCCAGTCCGGCGCGACGCAGTTCCGCGGAAAGCGCCAGGTCCAGGGCCGTTTTCGGCGAAAATCGCAGTACCAGCAAGACGGCCAGGCCGGCTCCCAGGAGTATTCCCGCCAGGCCGAGGATCCATTTCTTATTCATGGAGCGCATTGCGTCCGCGGTCCCCGGACCCGTCAAGAAGCCTGACCGCTTCCGGCGATTTTTCCGTCACCGCGTCGAAAACGATTTGCAGGATGGGACGTAGAACCGGCATGCGCATGCACCAGCCGATGAATGCAAAACCCAGGTTGCGGTGTTCCAGCGCCCGAGCCAGCGCCCCGATGCCTTCCTCCCGGGGACTGCCGTCGCCCGGATCGTACATGGGACGGTCGGGGATTCCGCCATCGGCGTCGGTTCGCATGCAGGCGACGGCCAGGCCGGGGTTTCCCTGGAACCATTGTCCCAGCGCGCCGCACGCGCCGCAGTGCGAATCGATCAAAAGACGGGCATCGGCGGCATCGGGATGACGCCAGGGAGTCCAGCGCGGCCACCAACCGCGGACGTTTTGCCTGTATTCGTCCCACTGTTCCAGGTGGCGTCGAGCCAGATCTTTTTCCTCGAACAAGCGCGCGAAGGTCAGGGCGTACAGGGGGATGAGCATCGCCGCCGCGGCAATCCAGACATTTCCCAGATAGACGGCCCAGGCCATCAACAGAGCGGTTTTGGCTACACGCAAAGGGTCGGCCAGGTAGGCATAGGGTCCGGTGGTCACCAATCGCCGCGGCGGATCCCAGGGCATGGGCGTGCCGTCGCCTCGTTTGGCCAGCTCCCATGCCGCCGTCCAGCCGAGGATTCCGGCCGGGAAGATCAACTGAAACAGGATTTGATTCAACCAGGCTTCGCGTCGGGGAACGCCGGGGGCCGCGTTTTCCGTTAGGGCGAAAATGACGGAGGGGACGACAAGCAAAAGCAGCACCGCGTAATAGAGAAAGTGCAAAGCCATGCGCCCGGAGAGATTCCCGCGCGAAACAGTCCAATAGTAGAACAAATAGCCGGGGGCGAGAACTATTGAACCCGCGGCTACCTGGTACAGCCAAAAGTTCCCGGGCGTCAATCCGAACAAGGAATGCGCGGGCACGAGAACATACCCGGCGCAATCCAATGTTACGGCCGCGAAGGGACCGACCAGGGGACGGCGAATCCCGAAGAGCGTCGGAACGAAACCCCACAACAGGAGTCTTTCCAGCAGCAATCCCCAGGCCGGCGTCCCGTTCGTGAGCGGACCCGGCCAGCTCAGCTGGAATTGCCGGGCTCCCGAGTCCACCACGAAGAGGAAACAGAATACCCAGAGCAGGGACATCCCCAGTGCTCCCAGGTAGCGTTTCGTATCGTTAACGGCGGTCATGGAAAAACCCGAGACGAACGTTTCAGTGAGCCAGGTTGTCCGTCAAAAAAGAGCCGCCCAGTTCCACCGCGTATGCTTGGAGCGGGCCGAAATACCAGGCCGGGTCCAATCGCCTTTCGTATTCAAAGGACCAGCGCACCCGCAATTTACCGCTCGCCGCGGGTTGCCATTCCACCCGCGCCGTGCGCCAGCCCATCCAGGAAGCGATTTTCGTGGTATCGGAAATCATTCGGAACTTCACCGTACCGGGTTTGCGTTCGACCACGCGCAGGCGCAGGGCGCCGCCGTGGGAGCCGGGGCCGCTGAATGTAATGCGACGTTCAGCGCCGATAGTCAATCCGGAGCCGGTCATGTCCACGGGCCGCGTGAATAATCGCAGGAAGAGGGGTTGTTCCGCGCGAAAGGCGAACGAACGAGCCAGACGCTGTTCGAAGACTTCCGGTTTCAAGGCGATTTCCTTTTCCACCGCGGCGCTTTGCATGCGTTCAAAGGTCAGTAATTCATGGGTGCCCTCCAGGGAGAGCAACGCCAGCGGCAAAAAGACCAGGGCGCGAACCGTGTTTTGATTGGCGGACTTGCGAGCGCGTTCGAAGATCGCCGCGACGATTGCGGCCGCTAGATAGAAAATCGGCGCCGCCATGACGACACAGGGAATGCCTTCCCCCAGAACAATGGACGACAGGCACAGGGCGATGGTGGTGCCCTTCATCGCCATCCAGATCGGACTTTTGGGACGGGGCAGGAGCGTGAAGAGAATCGCCAGCAGGGCGGGGATGCCCACGAACATCAAGGCGGTGGTCTTGAAATCGCCCGCGACGACGACATGGTACGCAATCATTCCCGCGGCCATGATCAAGGCCAGGCCCACGAGACTCCACTGGGCCTTCGTCACGCGCGCGAAATAGGATTGCTTTTCGGTCCCGGATGCGATGGTGTTTGGTTCTTCATTCATAAAATATTCCTGGTCTTGATTGCTGCTTACGGAGTTCTTTCGGGCAAGATTTCTTTTGGGGAAGTTCGTTAAGCTTCCGGCGCGAAGCCGAAAATTTGATCCAGCCCTTCGGCGGTTTCGCGGAGGAGGCGCGCGATGGGCCTGAAGTTCATAAAGCGATTCAATATACCCAGCGCACGGCCGCTCGCCTTCAACAGGCGCCGGGTCAATTTTTGCTCCGGCGTGGGATCGTGCAACCAGCAGAATACCAGCGCCAGGTGGAGAACATACAGCCAGGCCGCGAAGTGTTCCTCGGTCCGCTGCTTGCGTTGCGATTGGGAACGAGTCCGGGACGAGCGAATCAGTTCCAGCAGGTTGGACCTGACGCCTGCGCGAATGTCCGCGGTATCCGGGCCCATAACATAGACGCCCGAATTCGGATTCAAGCCGGCGCTGATCAAGGAACGCAGCACGGAACGATACTCCGCCATGCCCTTGAACTTACTGTCCATGGCCTGGACAAACGTCCGGGAAACGGGACCGGTCGGTATTTGAGCCACGGTTTGCTCGAAGTCCCGGGACAGACGGCGATAGAGCTCGAGGACGATGGCTTCCTTGGATGGGAAGTATCGGTATGTCAAGCCGGGGGAGATTCCAGCCGCCGCGGCGATTTCGCGCATGGTGCCGGCCTCGAATCCTTTGCGGGAGAATAGGTCCACGGCCCGTTCATAGATATGATTGCGATTCTCCTCAAAACGCGGGCCGGGGCCCGGCGGACGACCCCGGGGTGACGGAGCCGATTTTGCGGTAACACGAGTCGCCATGGGATTAAAGTAAACGCGTTTACTTTTTATGTCAACAAAAAAGCCGCCCGGGAGGACGGACTGCCTTGCCGAATGAAAAAGGATGTAATATTTTTGCGGGGAGGTCTACTACGGAGTATGGAAAATGATAAGCTCGAAATCGCTACCCTGGGCGCCGGATGCTTCTGGTGCGTGGAAGCCGTGTTTCAAAGGCTCAAGGGAGTAAAGGAAGTCGTGTCCGGTTATACCGGGGGCCAAACGGAAAATCCTACCTACCGGGAAATCTGTACCGGTACAACGGGGCACGCGGAAGTCGCCCGGATCACCTTTGATCCGTCCGAGGTGAGTTTTAAGGAAATCCTGGAAGTTTTCTGGATGACCCATGATCCCACGACGCTCAATCGCCAGGGAAATGATACCGGTACGCAGTATCGCTCGGTGGTCTACTATCATGATGATGAACAAAAGGCGTTGGCGGAGAAGTACATGGCGGAACTGGACGCCTCCGGTGCTTTCAGCCGTCCCATGGTGACTGAAATCAGCCCGGCGGTGAAATTTTATCCGGCCGAGGACTATCACCAGAACTACTACAATGAAAATCCGGGCCAGGGTTACTGTGCCTTTTTGATCAAGCCCAAGCTGGAGAAATTTCGCGCGGCCTTCGGCGATAAAGTAGCCGCGGGTTGATGGGATCGAAAGTTTCCGGTTGATTTTTTTCCCCATGTAATCGGAATATAAGGCGAATAAAAGAAGCCGGTAGCAACTTCCCGTAATATGGACGCATCACGGGAAGCCACTACGGCTTCGGAGGTTCTCCATGAATTCCGGCACAAAGAATCGACTGATCATGTTCGGCCTGGCGGCGCTCTTCGTCGTGGTGGGCGTGGTCCTGTTTCAACTTTTCACGGGCAGCACGGGAGACTCCGGCTACCAGGGCGACGTGGATTACACCGGGGCCCTGAACGAAGGCGGGGGCAGCAAGGGAGCCTATGATACGGACGAGATCAATCCCACGAACTCTCGGAACATCATCGCCGATGTGAAGAGCGGCAAAATCGACCTGCTGTCGGAACTGCATCGCCTCCGAGGCGAATGTCCCCGGGGTACTCCCGCGGACCGTTGCAACCAGAGGGTCGAGG
>CAZGYS010000212.1:0-2588 GCA_964530305.1 uncultured Leptospiraceae bacterium | reverse complement strand
TACACTCTTTCCCTACACGACGCTCTTCCTGACTCAAATCCCCGCGCCGGACGGACCCATCCTGATTCGGCTGTTTCGCAAGTTTCGCAATTACGAATCCGACCGAAGCAAGCTAAGCAAGAATCCGAACCTTTCTCGAGAAGAAAAATACAAGCTGATTTCCGCGAAGCGCCGGGAAATCTTCGGCGATGAAGACGCGAAGCTCGTTTTCGGACTGCGCGAAGCCAATCATAACTATCAAAATTTGATTCGCAAATACTCGGGCAGTGAATTCGCCGACCTTTCGCCCGGAGAGCGCATGGATAAACTGGAAGCGGATCGCCGAAAGGTATTCGGTAACTATTACGCCGTGCTTCGAGAGCGGGAACCAAAGGGCGCGCGCTACGGCCTGGAACTCATGGTGCGCCAGAGCGATTTCAAGACCATGTCCCCGGACCAGGCCCAAAACCTGATTCACCAGTTACGAGTGAAATACTTCGGCGAGGCCCGCGCCGAGCAAATGAAACGCTTCAAATCGGAGGCCGATCGGATCACGGCGGAAAAGAATCGCAATATGGACGCATTTCTTAAGGCGGAAGCGGCGCTCCTGAAAAAGAATCCGAACCTGAGCGGAGAAGCCCGCCGCAAGGCCGTGGAAGAGTTACGCAAAAAGTATCTCGGAAAATAGTTGCGGTTCGCCAAATTGCTCGGATAATGCCTTCCCGTGGAAATCAACCGGAAGGGATGCATGCATGAAAATAGCCGTGGTGGGAGCAGGAAAAGTCGGGGGCGCGTTGGCCGCCGGTTGGACGCGCGCCGGACATGATGTAGTTCTGGGCGTCCGAGAGCCGGATTCCGAAAAAACCGCGGCCTTGCTGGCCGGCGTGCCCGGCCTTCGCGCCGACACCGTGGGCGGGTCCGTGCGGGGCGCGGAAACCATCGTCATCGCCGCGAACCCCGCCGCGGTACGCGATATCGTCGAGGCCATGGGAGACGTCTCCGGCAAGGTCATCATCGACGCCATGAATTCCATATCGACTCGCCCCGAACCCTACACGAACACCGGCGATGCGCTCCTAGCCTGGACCAATACCCGGGATGTTGTAAAGTGTTTTAACACCACCGGTTTTGAAAACATGGCCGAGCCCATGTACGACGGCGCGCGGATCGATATGTTCACGGCCGGAGACAGCAAACGCGGCAAGCAGATCGCGGAGCAATTGGCCCGTGATCTTGGTTTCGCCGATTGCCTGGACTTCGGCGGCAACGACAAATTCGAACTAATCGAAAAGTTCGCCCTGTGCTGGATTAATCTGGCCATTATGCAGGGTCAGGGTCGCAATATCGCCTTCAAGGTCCTACGGCGCTGAGGCGATTCGTCGCTCGGCGATCAGCCTCGCGCCCGCCGTCTCGCGGATCAGGTTCGTAATGTTCGCGTCCGGCGGAGCCAGGATATTCACCTGAACGAAGACGCGGCCGCGCAAGAGGTTTTCGCGGCGCCAACCTGTTTCCGACGAGAGAATCGCCGTTTCATGTTCGGATTGATACCACCAGGCCAGCTGGTATTCACCGCGCGTGCCGTCCTTCGTGATGGATATACGCGCCAGGCGCACGGTACCCACGCCTTGAATAACCAGATCGTTTTCCCGGGTGAACTTATAGCCGAGCCCCTGCCAGCAGCGACGGGGGTGATGCCCCACGCGCAGGGGGTTCAGGGCTTGCTTTAGGATCAGACGCGCCGGGCCCTGTTCGTACACGGCGATTTCGGACGCGGGATCGGTCTTGCCATCGCTTGCGTCTCCCCGGCGGAAGTCGCCGAACCCACCGACTTTGGCGGGCCAGGGCTGAAAACCGGACGCTCCATGGCGAGGCATGAACCAGACGAGCATCGCCATGACGCTCAGCACCGCAATCACGGCCGTCGGTGCGTACTTGCGGCTAGCGCTTTCGTGGGCGGGATGGGCAACGTGCTCTCCGGGCGTTTCGGAATCCGCTGATTGTCCGTCGGAACGGGTGAAAGTCCACAGGGCGCGGACCATGAGAATGGGGAAGACCACCATGGCGCAAAAAATCGCCATGCCCACCAGGCCGTGTCTGGGCGAATCCGGTCCGATATTCGCGAAGACCAGGACGATGATGCGCGTGAGATTGGAAAGCAACCACAGCCCCAGGGTCGCGCCGCCGAGCAGCACCAGGGACAACGCGCGGCGTAACAGGGACGGCTCGTTTCCGGATTCGCGAAGCGCGTCCCGCGTAAGAATGAGCACAAGCAATCCGCAGGCCGTGAGCATTTTCAAGCCTTCGCACGCCGGGTCCACCGCGAAATCCCTGCCTTGAAACACCAGGGCGTTGCCCGCGGCCCGGACACCGGGTTCGAATAGAGCCAGTACATTCGCGGCCGCTTCCGTGAGCAACAATCGCAGACGAAAGCCCAGTACCAGCGTGGTTTTCGCCGACACGGGAGGCACCAGAAGAAAAATCAGAAACGCCCCCGTGGTTGCCCGGCGTCCGAAGGCGCGCAGGCCGAGCAGTCCCAACCAGACGCCCCCCAGCCAGATGAGCGTTTGCACTCCTGAATAGGACCCCAGCAGACAAATCCCGGCGGCGAA
>CAZGYS010000211.1:0-9755 GCA_964530305.1 uncultured Leptospiraceae bacterium | reverse complement strand
GTCTGGCTGCAGGGCACGAACAGCGAAACGACTCTCTATAACTTGATTGTCAAAGGTGTTGCCGGACCGGAGAAGAAATCCAAGTATCCCGGGAACATGCCCGCTCGAGGCAACCTCTCGAACAACGCGGACGTATGGCGTGTTGTTTACTGGATGTCCTCCGTCAACAGGTCCATTAAGAAAGACGCGGACTAAGAACAAGCTTCCGTTTTACTTTCGCGAAAGGTCGGGCCCATTGCTCGACCTTTTTTGTTTTAAAAAATCGATTGCGATCGCCCGTGAATTGATCTACGCTTGCCCCATGAGCGCGAAAGATTCCCTGGCCAATGTCTACATCATCATTCTTTTGACCGCCGCCGTTTTCGTTAACGTGCTGGTATATGCAAAACTGACCCGAGACGAAGACGGTCAATGGCGAATGCCCGCTCTGTTCACAAACACTCAAAAGAGTGAATCGCGAAACATCGTTACCGCGAGCGGCGGTAAGATGGGGCCGGATTTATACGAGTATTCCTACGCCCTGCCGGTGTCCGAATCGAAGTATCGACGATACTCCAATCGCGCGACAAAGCGAAGAAGCTACAACCGGCCTTATATCAGTCGTACTTATGAGCGGCGAACCGAAGGCATCAATCCTTTTTATGAAGACGCTGATCGTTGGCGTGTTGTAAAAGACTATTAGAGAAGCTTCGTTCGTCCGCGTCTACGATCAAGAACGAATTCTAAACTCTTCCACGCGAAAGCGCAGCATCTTGCGACCGCGAAAGTAGTTTTGCTCCAGGCAACCGTAGAGATCCAGTTCCGCTTCCGGCGGGAAGTCCTTTACCTTCGCGCCCTGTCCCCAGGCAACGAACTCCATGGAATCCGAAGCGCCTGAAACGTTGAAGCGAACATGCTTGCCCTCGGTCATGTACTTGTGATTGCGGAGAGTAACTCCCGAGACCTTCAACACCGGCTCCGGATTGCCTTCGCCGAAAGGCTCCAGCCATAACAGTTCATCAAATAAGCGACGATTCAAACTATTGGGCGTAAGTTCAAGGTGGTGCGGCGGAGCATCGGGTACTTCGTCGGCGCTACCGTCCTTCTCGGCCAGCATTTGCTCGGCTGCCTGCATCAGGGCCTGTTCCAGGCGCGGAATGTCGTCGAATTGCACGCTGAAGCCGGCGGCTTCCACGTGCCCGCCGAATTGAACAAAGATGTCCGAGGTTCGGTCCAGCAGCTCCAACATGTTCATCCCGTTGAAGGTCCGGGCCGAACCCTTACCCAGCTTACCGTCGGGATTAATGAAGACCGCCGGACGCTGGTATTTCTCGGTAAGGCGAGTGGCCATGATGCCTGAAACACCGGGCTCCAGGTCCTCGTGAAAACAGAAAATAATCGGGCCGGTCGTGCGTTCGGCTTTTTCTTCCAGGTAGGCCGCTACGACGGCCTCATTGCGCTTTGTACGTTCCTTGCGTTCCTGGTTCAGTTTAACCAGCTCCTTGGCCAGCTTTTTGGCTTCCGCCTCATCCCTGGAAACCAGCAAGCGCAGAGCCAGCGCCGTATTGCCCATGCGACCGGCCGCGTTCAATGCCGGACCGATGGACCACCCCAGGTCCCGACTGAGGATGCAGTCTCGGGGTAGAGTCAAGGCGCCCAAGAGTGCATCATAACCGGGGCGATACGCACGCACTCCGCGCCTGCCCTGGTATCCCGCCAGGCCGGTGCCAATCTTGATTATGGCCCGGTTTTCGCCCACCAGGGGTACCATGTCCGTGATCAATCCCACGGCGGCGATATCCGAAATTTCACGCACGAATTCAGCCAGGCGCGGGCGAGCGCGCATTTGAAAGGAGAGTAGAACTTTACCGGCGCCTTTGGGATCACGGACCAGGCGTTCCCACTCTCGCTCGGTAAGGCGAAAGAGGTGATGGTCCTTGCCGACGATATGAAACCAAGTGTCGTCGCCGTCATCTCCGGCCAGTTCAAAGTCAGGATTGTCGTCCAACCAGGCCTGCGCGGCGTCCGGCGTTGAGAATTCTCCCAGGAAGCGTCCCAGGCGATACAAATACCCGGGGCCCGTTGCGTCTCCATTGGGCGGCGGACTCCCATTCGACGCCGCGGCGCTTTCGTCCCGCGATGTCGGCGGGACCATGTAATACGAAGTGCGCCAATCCTTCGTGAAAGAGAGTGCGTAACCCAGCAGTAGTTTAAATACCAATCCCACCGTGGCGATTTTGCCTTCATGCTCCAGGCGATCTTCAAGACGCATGGGGTTTACGAAAGCGCAGTGCTCATTGTCGGGCACGCGCATGTGAACCTGGTGGTGGTCCAGTACGATAACGCGTTTACCCTTTTCGATAAGCGCGTCAATTTCGGGGCCGTTGGACGTTCCCATATCCAGCAGAATAACCAGGTCCGCGCCTGAATTTAATATGTCCTGGAATACGCCGCCCGTCAGACCATAGTCGTCTCCGTCGTCGGATACGCGCAGCGTCAGCTCTCCCTCTCCATTGCGTTCGTGCACGTGTCCGAGAAAAGAACCCAGCAAAGCCGTGGAGGAAACCCCGTCCACGTCCCGGTCTCCGAATACCAGGATGTGTTTCTTTTCAAAGACCGCTTCCTTGAGATAGGCCACCGCCTTCTCCATGTCCGGCAGCATCAGGGGCGAATGAATCCCGGCGATTTCGGTGGAGAAATAATCCGGATCCGCCATGGTGCGATAGTCCGGATGGCCTTCCAGGCCTTTGAGAATTTGCAGGGGATTCATCATACCGATCAGCGGGGATTCAGACGATGATTCGCCCGGGGATGTCGAGTGAGAGTCGGACATATTCGCCGGAGGGATCTTCAGCATATGCACTATGATAGGGGCTTTCACCAGGCCGGCAAGTAAGATTATGTCGCCTGTTTCAATTCCATGCCTGAAATCGCCTCAAAACGCCCTCTAGAGCGCGAATACGGACCCGGACGCGAAAAAAAGACTGACAGCCGGCGGCCGATTAGCCATGGAGAAGGAATGTCCACCGAAGCAATCCAGGGCGAATCGCCCTCACCCACGCGGCGCCCCTGGGGCCCGGGCGCGACCATCGGCTGGTCCGTCGTCATCATGATCGCCTTCTTCCTGGCTCAATCCATCTCAGCGATGCTGTTGTTGATTCTGCGTCTGGGTGTGGAGGGACTCGCTTCCATGGACGCGAAGAGCCTGGAGTCGGATGGAATGGTCATATCCGTCGCCACGCTGGGATCTTTCTTCTTGTGCGTGCCCTTAATCCTGTTTCTGGCCTGGCTGCGAAAAGGCCCGTCGGTGCGCGAATACCTGGGACTGCGTTCGCCTCTTCGCGGGGCGGCCCTGATCTGGACGGTGGCTTTCATCGCGCTCATCGTCGGCATTGAAATCTTGAACGTGATCTTAAACAAACCGGCGGTGCCGGACTTCATGAAGGCCGCCTACGCATCCGTACCTCATCCCGTCTGGTTGTTTCTGGCGGTGGCGATTGCCGCGCCCGTGTTCGAGGAGCTGTTCTTTCGTGGTTTCGCGCTGGAAGGATTGAGGCATTCGCGTCTGGGCGAAATCGGCGCCATTCTGAGTACGTCGGCCGCCTGGGCGATTATTCATTTACAATACGGGATCTACGAGATAACGATCATCTTCGTCATGGGAATCGTCCTGGGGCTCGCGCGTTTGCGAACCAATTCCCTGTGGACGCCCATCGCCCTGCATGCCCTCAACAATACGGTCGCCATGATTCAAGTGGCGATGCTGGCCGCGGATTCGGCCGGCTAAACCGGCGCGTCAGTCCGCGAAGTCTTCCCGGTAAAGCGAAGGGCGCTTTACGTCGAACAAAGGCAGCGTATCCCTCAGGGGATCGTAGTACCTGACGTGACGCGAAAGGCGATACGGCGTGGTCATGTATCTGGTCTTGAGCTTGCCGGTCTCGCGAAAGAACAGCCGGTCGATGAATAGAAAAAAGCCCAGTAGCGAATGCCGTCGGACCGCTTTGGCGGCGTAGGCCGCGCAGGAAGGATACATGGGACAGCGCGGGCCGTCCATTTTCGTCCCCAGCTTGCGATGCCTTTCGATCAATTTCATGAACGGATACATATACCAGGGCGCCGACGGTTCGGCTTGTTTGCCGGCGGTGGGCTTCTTCGGGTGGTGCGCATGGTCATGGTCCGGCGGAATGGAGACACAGGCCGTCAAACACAGACCAAGCAGGACGAATGGGAGCATCCGGAAACCGGCTCGGGGGCGCATGGATTGACGCGTGGAGCGATGCGGGGATTGACCCGGGTACGCGGACATACGACCGATATGGTCGTCGCTAATGAGCCGGTCAACCCGGGTTTTTCCGGTGGCGATATCTTGTTTCGACCGATTTATTTAGAAGAGTGAATCCGAGCTGGAATCAACGAGCCGTGGACGGTTTCTTTCAGAACCTGTCCTCCGGCAGCTTTCATCCCGCGAGCCCCTGGGAGATCCTGGGCTTCCTGGGACTGATCACGGTCGCGGCCGTGTTCTTTGCCCTGTATTCACGCCGCGCTCGCAATCGCCTGGAGCGCAATCGCCGGCGGCGTTCAAATAAAGCATACCAGGGCGGCCTGGGACTCTTACAACCGTCCCCCACGGACGCCCGCTTGCTGGAGTTGCTGGCCGATCGCCTGGGTCGGCCGGAAGAAGAGAAGCACCTTCTTTTGAGCAAGCGCGAGGTTTTCGATCAGGCGGAAGCGGACCTCCTGGAAACTTTTCCGGACAAGGCCAGGGACCTGATGGCCCTGCGCGTTCGACTGGGGTATGGGGCTCGCACGGACGGTCGCACGCTGCGCAATTCAGCGGACATTCCCCCCGCGACGAAGCTCACCGATGCCCAGGGCAATTTGCTGTTTCGGGTCCTGTCCGTGCATCCGGGTTTCCTGCTGGCGGAGAACGCAAGTGAGCGCGACCAAATCGCCGGCAAGGGATTGGAACTCTACATTTCACGTCCGGACGGTAAATATTTGTTTCGCAGCGCCGTATTGAAGAGTCAGGAAGATCGTAGCGCGCTCCAGCACGATGCCGAACTCAAACGCATCCAGGCGCGCGATTATTTCCGAAGGGACATTGCCCTGCCCGTTCGTATAAACACCCTGGCAAGTCGGACTTATAACCTGAGCGGCGGCGGGGCGTGCGTGGAAAGGCCGCCCGGGGACTACTCACTGGACGACGTCCTGGGTCTGCTGCTGGAGCTGGAACCGGCGGAGGCGGGAATTCCCATTCAAGCTCGGGTGGCCCATGCCGACGACCCGGGGCGATTGCATCTGGAGTTTCTGCGCATTCGCGAAGGCGATCGGGATCGCATCATTCGCGCACTCATGACGATACAACGACAAGACGCGTCCTCCTCGCGGCCGGACGGCGACATTAACCTTGACAGCCCGGGCACGGACTCGGAACGTGCGATGGACCTTCGCGATGATACCGGCTCTTCTATTTTCAGAACATAAACCCCATAACCCCGCCGGAGTACGGCAACCGACTCGAATCGGCGCGCATGTGATATTGCCGGCCCTGGCCGTCATTCTCGTAGGCGGCCCTTTCGCGGATGCCGCCTTCGCGCAGAAGGTTCAGGACGCGCCCATGAAGCGCGCGGAACTGGTTTCGGGTTCCACCGGCCTGGCCAATCGTTACTATCGGGAACGAAAATACGACCTGGCTCGCATTGAATACGAAAAGGTTCTGGAGGGACTAGCCCGTAAGAAGCAGGATGACGATGATGTGCGCGCGCGGCTCGGGCTGACGCTCATGCGTCGCGGCGAATACCGCGAAGGTCGTCGTCTATTATCCACGGGTCGAAATTTCCCGTCGCTCTATTTGAGCATGTTCGCCGCCATGAAGACCGGCGTAACCTACCAGGCCTTTCTCCGACAGAAGACCATTGAAAGCGGAGCGGACTTTACGGATCGGCAAAAGGACCTTTCTTCCCTGCTCATCGGCACTCTGTATCTTGAATCCGGTAACTACGACCGGGCGCGGACTTTCTATCGTAAGTTACGCAAGGAAACCGAGGAAGAACTGATTCAACGCAAGGCTACGGAAGTATTGCTGGCGGTGGATAAGTATCGCGAAGTTCCCCGCAAGAGCATGTTCCTGGCAGGCCTGTTTTCAGCCCTGTTGCCCGGCGCGGGACAGATTTACTCCGGACATGACGCGGACGGCATTACGGCTTTTCTATTCAACGGCCTGTTTATCGGAGCCGCCTCCGCCCTCTACCACCTGGAGAATCGCGCGGAAACGGGACACGGAGCCTCGATCTTCTTCGGCTTCGTCGGTCTGGTCTTCTACATCAGCAATATAACGGGCGCCATGGCCTCCGCTAAACGTTATAATATATATCAGGAAAGAAGTTTTCAGCAGCGGATTCGGAATCGTTTTCTGAATTTGAATTTCCTGGAACGAACCAGCGGAATCAGCTTTCAGTCCAATTTTTAGCCCGGTTTTTCGACTTGCCGGGAAATCGCCTTGAGCCGGGATTGTCAACATCATGAGCCAGAACAGCACGTCCGCCGATCAACTGAACATGAGCCCCAATGCCGACCGGGATCCCCGGGAACTCATCTGTGATATGTGCCGTAATTTTTACACCCTGGGCTGGGTAAGCGGTACGGGGGGTGGAATCTCCATTCGCCGCGGGGACAAGACCTACATGGCTCCCAGCGGCGTGGAGAAGGAAAAAATCCGACCCCAGGACGTCTTCGTTCTGGATTCAAAGGGAGAAATCCTGGAGAGCGCCGAGAATCCCAATCTAAAATTAAGCGAATGCGCGCCCCTGTTTCAGTCGGCTTACGACCTGCGAGATGCCGGCGCCGTGCTGCATACCCATTCGGTGAACGTGGTCCTCATGACCATGCTGGCGCGAAGGGTGGACGATTTTCTTTCCGAGCTGGAATTCACCGAACTGGAAATGCTCAAGGGCATCATTGGTCACGGTTATTATGATACCTTCGTGCTGCCCGTGGTGGACAACACGCCGCGCGAATGCGATTTGACCGACAGTCTGCGCGCGGCCATCGAACGCTATCCGAAGACGCCGGCCGTCGCGGTGCGTAATCACGGCATCTATGTCTGGGGGCCCAATGAAGTGAAGGCTAAAACCCAGGCGGAATGCATCGATTACATCTGCGAAGCCTACCTGGCCATGCGCCGTCACGGCATTACCGAGCACCGCCAGTCCGTCGCCACTTCCTGACGCGGGCTGATATCAGGCCTCGGTACCCATCAGGCGCAAAATCTTCGGCGTCAAGGAGGAGACCACGACTCGCTCCAGGTCCGCCATGGGAATGCGTTTCCATTCCACGCCCTCTCCCGCCGCGTTCTTCAGCAGTTTGGTCAGTTCGACCCGACCGGCCTTCAAAGTAATGCGTTCAACCATGCCTTCGATGCGATGGTGCGTTATGGTGTGACGAAAGCGACGCGGGTAATTTATCTTCTCTCGCAGACCCGGATGCCGTAAGAGAGAATCCAGGCCCGGCGTTTCGCGCGAGTCGGTCGGCATGCGCTTTCCGCCTCCGGTTTTCTTTTTCGCCGACGGCGATTGTATTTGTTCCGGACCGAACAGCGAACCCTGGCTCGAATCGGAATCCGCTCCAGGCGATTTTTTTGTATGCGCTACGCCGACGATTTGTCGCATGGGAAAAAACCAGAGATCTTTTAAAAAACGTGAGTTCTTTTCGCGGGCAATCCAGACGTTTTCGCCCTTGAGGTCCGTGATCAGGTAGACCTGGAACAAGACGTCGATCTTATCCTGCTTGCGTTTGGGCGGTATTCCGGCGGCATATTCGGGGCCGCCTTTTTCGCGCGCGGCGCAGGTTCTATTCAGGGGGCAGCGCTCGCACGCGGGTTTACCTGGTATGCAAATCAGCGCTCCCAGCTCCATGAGCGCCTGGTTGTGAACGCCGGGTTCGGTTCGTCCCCGGCCGTCCATCAATTTGCGCGAAAGCTCCCTTTGTTCTTTTTCGGACGCGTTCGGGTCGTCGAATAAGCGCGCCAGCACGCGTTTCACATTGCCGTCCAGAACCGGCTCCGGCACGTCGTAACAAATGCTCAATACGGCCGCCGCCGTGTACGGGCCCACTCCTTCCATTTTGAGCGCCGGGGCCAGCTCCCGGGGAAAGACGCCGCCGTGCTCTTTCATAATGCGTTTCGCCCCAAGGCGTAGATTGCGTGCCCGCGAATAATAGCCCAACCCACGCCAGGCACCCAGGACCTGCTCTTCGCGGCATGCCGCCAGACTCTTCAAGTCCGGAAAACGTTTCATGAATTCGCGATAGCGCGGCAGCATGGCCGCTACCCGTGTTTGCTGCAACATGACTTCGCTGACCCAGACCGCATAGGGATCCCGGTTCGCGCGAAACGGCAGATCGCGCTTTTCCGCCAGATACCATTTGTAGAGGGGCTTAAGATTCACGCTTCCTCGCGGCCCGGATACTGTCTGCGATTTTTTCACGAGCCACGCGTCCCATGGCGCTGCCGGTTTTGATTTCTTCCCAGGTCTCTTCGTCGGGATAGTCGGCGGAGATATCGCCTCCCGGCGATTCATTCAGACCCCGCAGGAAATCGCGCACCCCCGGCCTGGCGCGAAAATCGTCCGTTCGCGCGAAGCGATTGACGGTTCGCACTGGTTGATTGTAGGGGCAAACCTCTTGACAGATATCGCAACCGAAAATCCAGCCCTCTGTGCGTTCGCGGTATTCCGGCGGGAGCGGCGTTTTCGTTTCGATGGTAAGGTAGGAAATGCACTTTCGCGCGTCGATTTCGTAGGGTCGCAGGGCATCCGTGGGACAGGCGTCGATGCAAAGGCGGCACTGCCCGCAGCGATCCTCCAGGGGTTGATCGCGTTCCAGCTCCAGCGTCAGAAAGAGCACGCTGATAAAGAAATACGATCCCAGTTCCGGATGGATAAGATTTGTATGTTTCCCACGCCAACCAAGACCCGCCATGCCCGCCAGAATTTTCTCCGGAACCGGCGCCGAATCCACCGTGATGCGTCCATTGGCGCCGGGCGCGATTGCGCGAATTCCCTGGAGCAGCTTCTTGCCCTTTTTACGGAGGAAACGATGGTAGTCGCGCCCCAGCGCGTAGCGCGATATTCGCAGGGGACCGCGCTCAATAACCGCTTCCATATCCGGATCGCGATACATACTGCCCAGCACGAGCGCGCTTTTCGCCTCCGGAAATATCTTCCCGGGATTCAAGCGCAATTCCAGGCGCTCCTTGAACCAGCCCATATCGCCGTGGAGGCCCCGGGCGGTAAATTCCCGCAGGTTGCCGGCGTCCCGTTCGGGAATCTCCAGGGGCGCGACGCCCACGAGATCGTAACCCGCTTCCAGGGCGATTTGCTTGATGCGATCGTTCATGAGCGTCGGTCAAGTTTCTCCGGGAATGCGCTCCAGGATGCGTCTCTGGAAACCGCCCCGCACGATGCGCGACCCTTTCTGGTATTCGGCCAGGGAGGCGGCCAGATCTCCCAGGGGCGGAAAGTGAGCACGGCGAGGAGCGAAGGAGGCCGGGTTTTCCTTGAGTAGCCGATCTTCCTCTCCCAGAAAGTTAATCATGAAGTGCTCGTAGTCCACCATGGGAATGGCGGGCACCATGTCCGGATTGAGACCGCGATATTCCGCGAAAGCTCGCGCCGCCGTCCAGGCACCTCCCGCGCGAGCCGTGTAGGCGTAGCCGGCTACGTGAGGCGAAGCGAAACGTGCTTGCGTAACCATATCGGCTTCGGGGGGCTCCTGGGGAT
>CAZGYS010000210.1:5852-9836 GCA_964530305.1 uncultured Leptospiraceae bacterium | reverse complement strand
CCTCAAGCAATACCTGGGTCGGGGCCTGCGCAAGCCCGGTTCCCTGAACGCGGTCCTGCGCAACGTGGCGCTGGAATACCCGAGCGATGAAATGCGCGTCTTCGCCATTTCGGAGATTTTCTCCATTCCGCGCTGGCAATCGCTGGTGCTGCTGGATTATATTAAGGGCCGCTGAACGCGGCCCGGCTGAAGGCTCTATTAAGGGCCGCTCGCCGCGGCGTGGCTGAAGGCTCCATCAAAGGCCGCTAATCGCGGCCGGCTGCGTTAAAAAATCTCTGGAGCTTGCGCCGATCCTTACGATATATTTAGTATGAGAATCGGCGCCCTTTCCCTTCTACTTGTCGTGACCCTGGGTCTCGCGGCCTGCAATCAGCCCATCCAGGGTCAATTCGGCTGGTCGGCCACGGACGACCGGGGATTGGTGGAACCCGAGAAGAGCCTGCTCATCGAAAAGTCCTATCGCCTGGCGCGCTCCAATCTCTACTTTTTCGATTACGAAACCATCTGGATGGTCTATCAGATCTCCGAGGGCACCTACGACCCGGGCGAAGGCTTCATCGTGGCCCTCTACGAAAATAACGACACGCCCAATCCGGTGGAAGTGGATCTGCGCCAGGTGCTGGTTCAGCAATCGGACGGTAAGGGTTACATCCGCCAGCAATACGACCCCCTGAACTCGGGGCGCTATTTGCTGAAAATCGCCTATAACTCCGTCATGTTCGACCAGATCAAGTTTCAGGTGGTCCCGCCCGGCGGCCCGGGCAGCGACAAGGACATCATCACGGGCATGGACGTGGACACGGAGAATCGCGACGGCGAGACCGACGACATCATCAAATATTCGTCCTGACGGGCGGCTTCAGGCGATTTCCAAATTTTTAGTTTACACCGCGAGCCCTCACCGGGATTTGACTATCTTCCCCCGATGTTCTTTATTGGAGATACGGCCGTCTCCATGAATCAAGACGGATTTCGGGTTCGGCCGGAATAGCAAGACGAGGATACTGGAATTGAGTTCCGATAAGATTTACTGCGCAAATTGCGCCCACTGCCGAGTAGTCCGCATCTATGAATCGGACAATGACAAGTATATCCTGCGCGTTCGCTGTGAAAAGAAGATGTGGTCCAAGAGATCCGGTGAGGAGAAGCTATATAAATACTTCACCGTAGCTCGTCGTCTTCAGCCCAATTGCGAACACTACCAGGAAATGGGTGATCTTCTGCCCTACATCAAGAACCTGAAGAAAGAACTGCCCATCAAGGACGAGATTTACACCGTCCGCAAAGCAGCTCTGCCCCAGTAAGATTTCCTTCGAATCAGGGCGCCGGACCTTTTCCGGCGCCTGGACTCCTTCCCAATTACGCTCCAACGGCCTCCCTCGGGAGATAGTGTGTTCGGGGCGATTTTCAACTTGAACTCCCCCACGCCGGCCGGGCTCATTACGTAATGGATAAGCCGTCCGAAATCATAGGCGAGTTTTTCAAGGTCCTTCTCGGAGCAGCCTCATTGACGGCAGGTATCATTAGCGCGGGCGGCCTGGTCGCCTTCAATCCGTTTCGCCATTGTAAGCCCGAGCCTCCGAGAACTTCCCAGGAAGTTCACCGAAAGGCTTTCCAGGGCGATGTTGACGGTTTCTGGCGGGCCCTGGTGATGGGTCCCCACCTGGACGTGCCCAACCCGGCCGGTTTGACTCCGCTCCATGAAGCCGCCCTGGCCGGCAAAACATCCATGGTTCAGGCGATTCTGCGGCTCAACCCTCGGGTCAACGCCCGGGACGACCTTCAGCGAACGCCGCTCCACCTGAGCACCCTGTTCGGCCATGCCTCGGTGTCGGAACTCCTGCTAAAGGAAGGCGCCGACCTCCACGCCCGGGACATTTCCGGGCGCACGCCCCTCCTGACCGCCGTCATCTACGGCCGCACCGCTGTAGTTCCGACATTACTGGCGCGGGGCAGCCGGGTGGATGAGCAGGATCAATGGGGCTGGACCTCCCTGCACTGGGCCGTCTATGTGGGTGACCGGCGATTGGTCCGACAACTCCTGGCCACCGGCGCTCGGCGGGACCTCAAGGGCTATCGAAAACGGACGCCGGCGGACATCGCCCGGGCAAAAAAATACCGGGAAATTCAGGCCCTGCTGGAATCCCGGACGACTCCCGCCCGATAATAGGGGGACGGGGGCTGACCGAGAATGAGCGCGGCAATGGGCTGGAATCATGGTTGACACCCCATTTACCGGCCATAGCGTGGCAGTTTGACGGAAAATATCGTATTCAATTACGTACTATTATCATTTACATTCAGGTAATTATTATGTTCGCTGTAATCAAAGTGGCAGGTCATCAGCACACGGTTGAAAAGGATCAGGTCTTCCTGTCCGAGCTCACCGGCAATGATGAGAATTCGGAGTTCGAATGCCAGGACGTCCTCATGGTGGGAGAAGGTTCCGACGTTAAGGTCGGCAAACCCACCGTCGACGGCGCCGTAGTTAAGCTGAAGGTGTTGAATAATCTGCGCGGACAAAAGATTCGCGGGTTCACCTATCAGCGCCGCAAAGGCAAGCAGCGTCACTGGGGACATCGCCAGGAATTGCAACGACTTCAGGTCGTTGAAATCAAAGGCTGATACCGGGCCCATTCAAGTTCGCGTACGCATCGAGTCGGAGCGTTTTCGCGGACTGAAGGTGACGGGCCACGCGGGACTGGGAGAGCCGGGAACGGACATTCTCTGCGCCGCCGTTTCGGTCCTGACGGAAAACCTGGACGCAAGCTTGCGCCTGTTACTGGGCGTGGAAGTGACCGGGGAAAAAGACAAGGGATTATTTGATATCAACATCGCGCGGATGGAAAACGCGGAAACCGAGAAGGCAAAGCAAGTCGACTTACTCTTTGCCTCAACGATTCTAGGGCTCCAGGCACTGCAGGAACAGTATCCGGACCGAATCGAATACGAAGAAAGCACTCATTAACGATAGCGAGGAATTAAAAAATGGCGCATAAGAAAGGCGGCGGCTCCACACGTAACGGTCGCGATTCCACATCCAAGCGATTGGGCGTTAAGAAATTCGGCGGCGAAGTCGTCAAAGCAGGCAACATCATCGTACGCCAGCGCGGAACTCAGTTTCACCCGGGCCTGAACGTCGGTATCGGCAACGACCATACCCTCTTCGCCCTGGAAAACGGCGTTGTTAAATTCGAGCACATTAATCGTAAGCGTCAGCGCGTAACTGTTGAAGCAGCGTCTTAATGACGCGCGGCGCGATTCCCATCCGGAATCGCGCTGAATCAAACGGCGGAAGGGCGTCGGCGAAATTAAATGCCCGTAAACAGACCGAACAAAAATAGTAAGTCACGGGCTCCCTTTCAGCGGCTTCCCCGATTCCCTCTTCGCTCCTTCATTCTCGCGGTTTTCTTTCTCATTCCCGCCCTGCTCGCGGCGGACGTAATCTATCTCAAGAACGGCAAGGTCCTCAAGGGTCGCGTCTACAGCTATGACGGCCGGGTCGTAATCTTCCAGGTTCCCGGCCGCAAGAAGGCCCTGTTCTTTCTGCGCAAGAACGTCTCCCGGCTGGTATTCAGCGGCCGGGGCGCCCGGGAACGCCGCGCCAAAATCGCGCGAGAGGCCCGCAAGAAACGCCTGGCGCGAAAGTCCACTCGCGTTCGGGTAGTGCGTCGCAAGCGCTCCACTCGCCGACGAACCACGCGCAAGACCACCCGGAAAACGACGCGCAAGAAAGTCGCTTCCAAAACGGCCGGAAAGAAGAACACCACGGCCAAAAAGGGCACGACGGATAAGAAGAGCGCCGCGGCCGGAAAAAAGACCGCGACCAGGAAAAAGACGGCAGCCGAAATCGCCGCGGCAAAAGCAGCTACCGGCGGCGGCGTTCGCAATACCGGCGTAACCACCGCCGGGGGGAATCGAAGGACCACATCCGGAGGCGACCCCGCCAAGAAAGGCACGGCGGATAAGAAGAGCGCCGCGGCC
>CAZGYS010000210.1:0-5752 GCA_964530305.1 uncultured Leptospiraceae bacterium | reverse complement strand
ATCCGGAGGCGACCCCGCCAAGAAAGGCACGGCGGATAAGAAGAGCGCCGCGGCCAAAGCAGCAACCGGCGGCGGCACCCGTAACACCGGTGTGACGACGGCCGGCGGAAATCGAAGGACCACATCCGGAGGCGACCCCGCCAAAAAGGGCACGACGGATAAGAAGAGCGCCGCGGCCAAAGCAGCAACCGGCGGCGATACGCGCAGCACCGGCGATAACCGGGGCGGCACGACTCGGACCGGAGGCGGTTCGACCTCGACGAAATCAGGCGGCGGTGAAGCACCCCGGCGAACCACGCCGCGAACTTATAAATTCGATCAGAAATACAGCGCGCTGATGGTCATTCCCGGTAACGCTCAGGTCGTCTTGACGGCGGGAGACGCCATGTCGCCCCCCGTGCGCATCATGCACGCGGTCAACGACGGTCCTTATACCGAATATCGCGCGCCTTTGGATTTTCCCCGCAGCGGCGTCTACACCGTTCGCTTTTACGCCGTGGACGCGGTGGGCAATCGCGAAGCGCCGCGCATCGTCCACATTCTCGCGGACGGCACGGCGCCGGTCATCACCGTGGAGACCGGCGGCCCCGTGGCGCGAAAGGGCAAGCGCATCTATAGCCGGGACGGCACCGTTTTTGTTCGCGCGGCGGACAATCACTCGGGCGTGACCGCGCTGGGCTGCAACGTGAACGGGCGCGCCATGACGCCGGGCAAGGGCGGCCTGATCAATCTCAAGGAGCCCGTCAATTTGATCAAATGCACGGCCCGGGATCAGGTGGATAATGAAACCCGTTCCGCCGCTTACGAGATAGTCCTGGACAGGACCGCGCCGGAAATCGCCTGGCGTACGAACGGCAATAGCCGCGGCGATTCCACCCGACCCATTCTATCCCGTACTCCCCTGACCTTTCATGCCCGCGATACGGGCGCGGGTCTGGCGGCCCTGTTTCTGCTGGTGGACGGTAAGGCCCATAAACTACCCCTGGACGCGCGCGTCGTGGATCCGGTCAAATACGCCGCGGGCGCGAACAGTCGCGAACTACGCCTGCGCGCGGTGGATCACCTGGGCAATACCGCCACTTCCGGTCCGCTGTTCATCCAGACGGATCGTCAAGCTCCCAGGACCCGACTCGAAATCCTCCGCTGAACATCGTCGCGTCCCGACGGTAAGCTAACTCATGAAATTCATCGATGAAATAGAAATTCGCGTACGGGCCGGTGCCGGCGGACATGGTTGCGTCAGCTTTCATCGCGAAAAGTACCAACCCCGGGGCGGACCCGACGGCGGCGACGGCGGCCGGGGCGGCGATGTCGTCCTTCGCGCGAACACGGGTCTGGAAACCCTGGGCCGTCTTCGCAAGGCCAAACTCTACGCCGCGCCCCGCGGCGAACCGGGACGCGGCAATAAAATGAGCGGCGCGGACGCCCAACCCCTGCACATTGAACTACCGGTAGGCACGCAAATCGTGGACGTGGAAACCGGAGACGTTATCGGGGACATGACGCGTCCGGATTCAAATCTAACCGTGGCCCGGGGCGGCAAAGGCGGATTGGGTAATCAGCACTTCGCCACGTCCGTGAATCAATCACCGGAATACGCCCAGCCGGGCATGCCGGGAGAAGAGTTCAGTCTTCGCCTTAACTTAAAACTACTGGCCGACGCGGGTCTGGTGGGGCTGCCCAATGCCGGCAAGTCCACCCTGCTGACGCGATTGAGCCGCAGTCACGCCGAGATCGGCGCCTACCCTTTTACGACCATCACGCCCAACCTGGGCGTCCTGGAGAACAAGGAGTTTCGCCGCGTACTCATCGCCGATATCCCGGGTATCATCGAAGGCGCCAGTCGCGGGGCCGGGCTGGGGCTGTCGTTCCTCCGACACATCGAGCGCGTGGGCGTGCTGATTTACGTCCTGGACGTGGGCAGTATGGACGTGGTGCACGACTTCATGCTGCTGCGCGAAGAGCTTAAGACCTACTCCGAGGAATTGCTGAAGCGACCCATGCTCATCGCCTTGAATAAGATGGATCTGGCCGACTACGACGAAGACATCGTGGCGGACACGGCCGCCCAACTGAAGAGCGCCCTGCCGGAGAACCACGTACCGGAGATCTTTCCCATTTCCGCCAATGAAAAAAACGGATTGGATGAATTGCAGGCGGGCCTCTTTCGTCATTTTCCCGAAACGACTTTCGCCGAGCGCATGGCGGGGCGCGAGCGATGAGCACTTCCGCCCCACGACGCGACGAGTGCCTGGCTCGGGTCGTGAACGGTCGCCGCGTGGTGATCAAGATCGGCACCAGTTTGCTCACGGATTCAGGGCGATTGGACGGCGTCAATCGCGCCATGATCGAAAAGTTGCGCGATGAAATCGTTTTCCTGCGCGAAAAGGGCATGCAGGTCATGCTCGTGACCAGCGGCAGCGTGGGCATGGGTCGCCAGGCTCTGCGCAATAGTTCTCAATACACGCCGGCCGCCAATCCCAGCGTCGCTCGCCGCCAGGCGCTGGCGGCCATCGGCCAGAGCCGCCTGGTTTCGGTCTACGGCGAAATCATGGAATCCGCCGGCATTCCCGTGGCTCAGATTCTCGTCTCGGCCCGGGACTTTCGCGATCGCCGCTCTTATGTCAACATCGGCAACACCATCGAAGAACTGATTGGGCTGGGCGTTTTGCCCATCGTAAACGAAAACGATACCACGTCCACGGACGAACTCCAGGAACTTCGCTTCGGAGACAACGACATGCTTTCCGCGGCCTGCGCGTCCCTGTTCCAGGCGAACCTGCTGGTGATTCTCACATCCGTGCCCGGCTTTCTGCTGGAAGGCGAACGCGTCCCCCTCATCAGCGAAATCACGAGCCGTGAAATGGACGCCGCCGGCGGACCCGAGGGTCCCGGCGTGGGCGGCATGACCACGAAGCTTCAGGCGGCCAAGCTGTGCATGCAAAGCGGCCAGACCCTGTCCATTCTTCCCGGCGCCCACGATCAACCCATTCGCGCGCTCTTCGCGGGGGATGACGTGGGCACTTTGTTTTGCTCGAAGCGCGGGCGACGCATGAGCGCTCGCAAACGCTGGCTGCTCTACGCGAAGACCAGCGGCACCGTGGTCGTGGACCCGGGCGCGCGCAAGGCGCTCGTGGAGCGAGGTTCGTCATTGTTGCCGGCAGGCATTCCCCGCACATCCGGGCGATTCCTGGCGGGAGACGTCGTGGACATCAGCGACGACCAGGGCAATATTCTGGGTCGAGGGCTCGTCAACTATTCCTATCGCGAACTTTCGCCCCTGCTGGGTCTGAACGGAGACAAGCTGCGCGAACGCGGCCACGTCCTGCGCAGCGAGGAAGTGATTCACAGGAACAATTTGATTCTGGAATCCGTTTGATTCGTTTCTCTAATTTATCTTACGAAAGCCGGCAACTCCGGCGCAGGCGTCTTACCCGATTGTCCGTTGCGTTCGGCGTGGGGCTCGGCCGAATCCGGATTGGCCCAGAGGCCCCGCTCCAGCAACTGATTGACGTGCACGTTGCCCAGCGCGCCGAACAGGGAGTTTTTCATTTCGGGAAACTTTTCGTTCAACTGGGCCAGCAGCTTTTTCATTTCCTGTCGCTTCAAACCGTCCTGCGAACCACACAAGTTACAGGGTATGATGGGCCACTGCATGGCGGCGGCGTACTCGGCAATCCATTCCTCGGAGACCGAATACAACGGGCGAATGACTTGTAAATCGCCTTCCTCGATGGTATAGACCGGCGGCATGGTTCCCAGCTTACCGGAAAAAAACGCGTTCATGAGAAACGTCTGCATGAGATCATCGCGGTGATGCCCCAGGGCGATTTTGTTGCAGCCCTTTTCGCGCGCGATGCGATACAAGATCCCGCGCCGCAAACGCGAACACACCGAGCACATGGTCTTGCCCGGCGCCGTCTTTTCAAGCACCACCGAATAAGTATCCTGATACTCGATGTGATGGGGCACGCCCCACGCGGTGAAAAGCTCGGGCAGAATATGAGCGGGAAAATCCGGCTGCCCCTGATCCAGATTCACGGCCAGAATGCGAAAGTCCACCGGGGCCTTCTTCTGGAATTGCTTCAGCATGTGCAACATGCACAGACTGTCCTTGCCCCCGCTCACGGCCACCAGGATGTGATCACCCTCTTGTATCAGGCCGAATTCGCCGATGGCCCGTCCGATTTCGCGATTGATTTTGTCGTGGAGTTGGGTGGCTTCCATGAGGCAAATTTTCGCGGGGGGTATGGCGTGTCACGGAGGAAAAATGGGAATACGTGGGTTAAGCTTTCTTATATCCGTCCAGGTGGTGTATTTTCCCATCCCGTACGTCATAATAAATTTGAGCTGAAAAGGGATTCGTCGAGTGCTGTGTCCCTGACTCATCGAAGCGACTCTGAATGATTTCATATTTTCTTTCAGTAAGGAATTGTTTGTTTTTCGTTTCAGGATTCTCGATCTTGTTTTGCTCGGAATGATGACCTTTGGCTTCCCTGTCCCTGATCTCATTGTTAAGTTGGCCGGCTCCTGACTGAAGAAGCATACTGTTCTCCCCGGTAATGGTCCCATGACGTTTTTCAGCCATCTTCCGGGCGTATTTGTCATCACCGATATGTTTCTTGTAGAATTCTTCCGAGATATGATCGTGAGCCTGCAATCTCTCTCTGGTTGATTTACTCGCCGCAGAGGGCGCCGATTTTCCTTCGTCTAGAAGTGCCCTCAGGTTCGTTATTCTCTGCGATAAGGTACGATGTTCATGGCTCATCTTCTCTTTTTGCTGCTCCAATTCCTTGAGACGATTCGTCCGTGCGATTTCCTTGCCGCGATCATCTCCGGTTTTTGCGTTTCTGTTACGAGAGATTTGTTTTGCGAGTTCTTGTAATTGCGTTTCTAGTTTTACCTTATTTCGTTCTTTAAGCTGAAGTTCTATTTGCCACCGAGACTTATCCATTTCCCCCTTAATCCGCGCCGCTGCTTTTTCTTGTTCACTCGAAACTTCCTCACGCTCTGCTTGTTCTTCGGGATTCAAGGTCGCATCCGCCAGCAGAGCTTTCCTTCTTTGAACGCGTCGAGACCTGCCGCTTCTTTTCTTCCCCCCTGCACAGCCCCACCAGCATTCGCCGTACCCGACACGCCCCGAACCCCCACCTTCTCACCCCTCACCGCTTTCGCGCCGTCCACATCCGCCGCACGCTCCAATGACTTACTCGTATTCAAAGGCGACTCACCTCGCGCAGGCGAAGGCACATCTCCACGCCGCTGCTGCACGACATGCGCCAGCTCATGCCCCAGCAGATGCTTGCCCCCGGTGAACTCGGATTGAAGGAGCCCGGCGAAAAGTGAATGTTCTCACCGCGCGTATACGCCGACGCGCCCATCATGCTTGCGCGATGATCATGATGAAGGCGGACAGAGGAAAAATCCGTATTGAACGACGACTCCATGTTTTGGCGCACAACGGGCGGCAGGGGACGGCCGGTCCCGGGGGACGCGATGCCGGGATCGGGAGCGGATTGTCCGGGCAACGAGGTTCCAGCTTCGTCGACGGCTCCATTAACGGTCTTACGTTGAATGGGGATGGGATTGCCCCAGCTTTCGGGTGGAGGCGTCGGCGAACCGGAAGGAGATTGAGAGCTTGGGTTGAAAGACGGCGACATCGAGTTAGACGGAGCGTTTGAACCATCTGCGGTTGGACCCGCCGACAAACTGGGGCCATTCGTCGGCGAGCTCGATGGAAATTGGGAACTTG